>JAICXV010000140.1 GCA_025934545.1 Verrucomicrobiia bacterium | reverse complement strand
TCGGTGGTGAATTGGTCGAGATAGACCGTGTTGCCCGTCGCAGCCAGAGCAGCGGCGCCGTCACCGGAATGTAGTACGACGAGGTTCGTCGGATAAAGGTGCAGCAAACCTGATGAGACGCTGAGCGTGGCGGTGGCGGCCGTTGGTTGAAGAGAGGAATCATTGACAGTCACCGTATAGCTTCCTGTATCGCCAGGCTGGATGTTCGTTAGGACCAGGCTGGTGGCAGTCGCGCCGTTAATATTCGAACCATCTTTCGACCACTGGTAGCTCAGGGTGCCGGAACCGGTCGCCGAGAGGGTGAACGCAAGATGGTCACCGACGCGCAGAGCACGTGATTGAGGTTGGCTCGTGACGGTGGGGGCGCCGCAAACGTACTGGCAGGAGACAACGATGGCGAGGAGGGCAATTAGGGTTTTTTTCATAGTGTAGTAATTACTGTCCGAGGTAAGTGGCGTGGTTGGTCAACCATATGAAATCGGCATTGTTTGCAGCGACCGGGATATTTTGCACTTTGCCGCCTGATTGGCCGACGGTTTGGCGAAGCAAAACTTCAGGTGTCGTCCAACGATGAAGCTGCGCATGGCCATCGGCAAAGGTCGTGCCACCGGTGTTGCCGTGGTAAGAGGCGGGCACGTTGGCGATGTCGCTTTTGTTCATGTCGATTTTGAATTCGCCGTCGTCAATGCTGTCATCGCGTTCATCGACGAAAACGAGGGCGTCGCTCGGCGAAATTTTGCCGCCGATGTCGGTCGTTTTGCGGAAGGTAACGTAGGAACTCTGGCCGCCAGGAACGACCGTCGTGTATCCCATCCAGACGCTCATTGAAACACTTCGGACTATGGGCAGCGCACGAGCGCCTTGTTTCGCGGTGACGCGACTGGCGGCGCAGAGATAGACTTTGGCGTTGTTATTGTAAGGGCCCATCGTTGCGTATTGCGGATCGAGAAACAACGAGGTGTCGAAATTGTCCGCATTATTAGCGACCGTGGGATCGAGCCAACCGGATAGCCAATTTTCTCTTTTGACGTGAGCTTTTTCATCCTGCCAATGGTTGCCGACGATCCATTCGCGATTGTCTCCCGAATACATGTGCCAACCGAACTGGAGCTGGCGCAAGTTGCCCATGCAATACGTGCCGACGGCTTTAGCTTTTGCTTTGCTTAAGACGGGGAGAAGCATACTCGCAAGAATGGCGATGATGGCGATAACCACAAGCAGTTCAATCAGCGTGAATGCTCGTTTTGCCTCTGAACTCATAGAATCGGACTGCTTGGGCTACGGAAAAATATGTGCGGGTTTACCTCGCAAGTCAATCAATTTGGGAGTTTTGCCGATTTCGAAATAACATTGGAGTGCCAAACGCGCGGATGGTAAAGAAGCTGGATGCGATCTCTATTATGCGTGCTTTTGTTGTCAGTTTTTGGTTTTGAATCGCTTGCTGAGCAGTCGGTGACTGTGACGGTCGACACCGAGAAACGTGGGTATTCGATTGACTCGCATTTTTGCGGAATCAGTATTTTTACACGGACACAGGAAGGCGATCATCGCGGCATGAAAGGCTATTTATTTTCGGCCGAAAACAAGCAGATGGTCACGCTTTTTAAAAACGCCGGCATCCGACACGTGCGAATGGGAGCCACCGGCTCGGCGAAAAGTGATACACCGAATTTAACTCACGATGACATCGATGCGCTGTTTTCTTTCGCAAAGGCAACGGACTTGAAAGTGATTTTTTCGCTGCATGCCGCCGGCGCAGGCGAAACCGCAAAATATGTCTGGGACCATTATCGTCCGTGGCTCGACTATTTTGCGTTCGACAACGAACCCGACAAACGAGCCGAACAGTTTTTTGAGGATTGGCGAATCGTAGTGAAAGACGTGACGAACGCCGTGCCCGACGCGCAGTTTGCCGGTCCCGACGCTGCCGGGCGGTCACTGGCATTGACGTTTATGGAAAAAGTCAAAGACACGGGACGGCTCAAATTGGTGACGCAGCATACTTATATCGGTGGCAACTCGCGGAAAAAAGGAATCGATATTCCGCACGGCGTTGATCTGATGTTGTCGACGAACTGGTTGCACGAAAATTATCCCGGCTTGTATAAGCAGGTGGGTCGTCCGGTATTGAAAGAAGGCTTAGACTATCGAATCACCGAACTGGATGACTTCGTCCACGGCATCACCAATGCGAGCGATAGTTATTGCGCGGCCTTGTGGGCGTTGGACTGTATGCATTGGTTTGCGAAACACGGCGCGACAGGTGTGAATTTCCAGAACACGGAGTGGATCCCGACCGATACGTTTTATATCGATGCGCAAAAACACTATCAGATGAATCCGAAAGCTTACGGGATGCGAGCATTTGCAATGGGGAGCCAGGGTTCGACAGAGTCGGTTACGGTGGAAAATCCGCATAACGTCAATGTCACTGGTTACGCAGTTGGTGATGAAACAAATTGTTTTGTGACGGTTATCAACAAGGAGCATGGCCCGAGCGCGTCGAGAGCCAACGTGACCATCGTGACCGATGGATTTAAAGTAAGCGGCGCCTCGGCGATGTTTTTAAAAACGGCGGATGGCAACGTGACAGCGCACAGCGGTGTGACTTTCGGCGGCGCGACCATTTCCAACGATTCCGATTGGAATGGCAAATGGTCGAAGGTGCCTCTGTCAGGTGGCAAATGTTCGCTGGAATTGGATCCGGCGTCGGCTGTCGTGGTGAGGTTGAAGCAATAAAGCAAAATGGTTGCGACTTTAATATTGAGTCCGCCGCCCCCGAATAGTTCCCTGATCTCAAAATGAAGACTCAAGTTGAGTTTCGATGCTCCAAGTTCCCGCCCTACGATGGCGAAGAGGAGCAGATCAATCCCGGTTTATGGGGAAAGCGGCTTGCTGAATATCTCGTCCAGCGACTCGCCGAACGCGGAATCGCAACCGAACAAATCATTCCAGAAGATTGGGGCTGGTACATCCCGGTGAAAAATGATGGCTTTAAATTGGCAATTTGTTGCGGTCACCAAAATGGCAATGACGATCAATTTTTGTGTTTCACAGAGCCGCGGGCTCCGGTTGTAAAAAAACTTTTAAAGACTGTCGATGCGACAATACAACTGGCTCGTCTGACGCAAGCGCTTGATCACATCCTAGCCTCGGATGCTGATATTCACGACATCGTCTGGACCGAGCCGCAGTGATCTTCAGGAATTACGGTTTGTTTTCCCGCGCGACGCTGTTTAAGTTCTGCGAATGCAAAAGAGGCAGGCGCGCATTAAACGCGAGACGAGTGAGACGCAGATTTCTCTGTCCCTGAATATCGATGGGACCGGGAAGTCTTCGATTTCTACCGGCGTCGGTTTTTTCGACCACATGCTCACGTTGATGTCGAAGCATGGGACGCTCGATCTCCAACTCAGATGCAAAGGAGATTTGCATGTCGATGCACATCACACGGTCGAAGATTGCGGACTCGCGCTGGGACAGGCGTTTCTGCACGCGCTGGGAGATAAAAAAGGAATCAAACGTTACGGAACCGGTTTTGATCCGCGCAATCCGTTTACCGGCGAAGCGTACGTGCCGATGGATGAAACTCTTGCCCGTTGTGTAATTGATTTTGGTGGTCGGCCACATTTTATTTGGCGCGGGCTCGAGGATTTTTCCTACAAATCGGTGACTAAAACAGAGAGAAAACAGGATACGTCTTCGGCTTTCCGATTTGGATTGGCGAAGGAATTTTTCCAGGCTTTTGCCAACGAAGGGCGGGCCAATTTGCATCTTGAACTTCTCTACGGCGACGAGCCGCACCATGTAGTTGAGGCGTTGTTTAAATGTTTTGGCCGAGCCATCGATGCGGCCTGCCAGCGCGATCCGCGGATTGCTGGAAAACTTCCAAGCACAAAGGGGAAACTGTGACACTATTCAAACGCAGAAACGCTGAGAACGCTAAGGTTCGCAGGGTGGAAGAAAATATTTTTTCCTTCGCGAGCCTTTGTGGCCGTTGCGTCTTGGCATTGACTTCGAAGCATTGTTATTCCGTCAGCTGCAAAGGGTTACAGCCTCATTACTTTGGCTGCTACAACTTGAATAACTAGCTTATCCACGCGTCCAATCTTATGTCGACAAATCAGGACAAGTCAGCAATGGCCGACGAAAACCTGGTGAAGTTGTCCCGCAAAGGCGATATGGGGGCCTTTGAGGAATTGGTGGCGCGACATCGCGATAAAATTTACGCACGGGCGTTTAGCATGATGCGTAACGAAGATGAAGCGCTTGATCTTTCTCAGGAAGCATGGGTCAAAGGTTGGCAGCGGTTGGTGCAGTTCCAGGGTGATTCCAGTTTCGTCACATGGATGACGCGAATTGTCATCAACTTGTGCCTGGATCAATTGCGTAAACATAAACGGCAACGCGCCGAGTCCATCGAAATGATGGATGAAGAATCCGGCGGAGTGGAACGGCACATGCCGGTGGTGACGGTGAATCCGACCGAAGGCCTTGAACGCGGTGAGTTGAGGCAGCGGATTGATCGCGCGCTGGCCCAGTTGTCGAACGAGCATCGGACGGTTCTGGTGCTGCACGAATTTGAAGAGTTAGAATATAAAGAGATCGCGAAACGGATGAAGTGCTCGATTGGGACGGTGATGTCGCGATTGTTTTATGCGCGCCGCAGAATGGCGTCTTTATTGCAAGGTTTGAAAAGAGAGCAGAAAGAATGAACGAAGAATTACAGTTGAAGATTCAGGCATGGGTAGATGGGGAATTGTCTGGCTGGCAGTCGCGCAGCATCGCGAAGCTGGTCGAACGCGACGCTGACGCCAAAGCATTGGCGACGGAATTGCGCCAGACTAAAGCCGCCGTTTCAGGAAATGAAATGACCGTGGCGCTCCCTGAATTGCGCGAGTTTTATTGGAACAAGATTCGGTTGCAAATCGAACGCGAAGAAGCCGCGGGCACAAAGCGCGTCTCCCCTGCCCCGACGTGGGATCCGTTGGCGATTTTCCGCCGCGTAGCGTTGCCACTGGCCGGAGTTGCGGTTGCTTGTGCGGTCGCGATGCTTTCGGTGAATCAATTTTCTGCGCCCGCCGCAGATGAAGTGACGACGACTTCAGACGAAATGAGCGCATTGACTTTTCACGATCAATCCGCTGGCATGACGGTGGTTTGGTTGCAGGACAATACGGAACAACCGGCGCAGGATGAGAATTTGAGCGACAGTGACGATGTAATATGATGTCCAGAGCGGTAGTTTTTTTGGGCGCGCTCCTCGCGGTGGCGACCGTCAAAGCGGCGGACCTAAAGCTTGAGGCCAAGCTGATTTGGGGCAGCAACGAGCCGACAAATAAAGTGCAACACACAGTTGTGAAAGATCCGAAGCTTTCTGCTGACCTGCATCGGATTTTCAAGTGGAACAATTATTACGAGATCAACACTAAAGAAGTTTCCATCGCACACAACAAGACCGGCACGCTGCAGATGAGTGACAAGTGCAAGTTGGACGTCAAGAACCTCGGCAGTAATCGCATCGAGGTGTCTTGCATCGGCAAGGGCAAACAAGTCAGTCATGGCGAACATTCCCTCGCGCCGGGCAAATGGTTTACGCTTGGCGGCAATGACAAAAATAACTCCGCGTGGTTTGTGGTGATGCGCACCAAATCCGGATCGAGCGGCGCGACACCGGCAGCGGCGACGACGAAACGCTAGGCGTAATAAGGCCGCAGCGCCAGCGGCAGACTTCCAACTTTCAAGGCGCGCTCAATTTCTTGAGGCGCAACTTCGGGATCAAACATCATCACATTTCCACCTTCCATTGCGGCGATTGGGACGCCGTCGCGAAGGAGAATTCTGGCCGCAGTGATCGCCGTGACTTTCGGCCCGGGCGAGAGAATTCCGGCAAGGTTTAGCGGATCGGCGCCGCTGATGGCGATCAGTTCGCCGCGCGCCGGATTTTTTCGCATCGAACGCAGGAGGCCAATTGCTTCAGGCAACGCGAATTGTTCACCGCTAACACCGCTGACGAAATAGCCGCCCCGAATTTCCCCGCGTGCTTCGAGCCGGCGATACATTCGGCCAAGTTCAAACCACGAAACGTCCAGCGATTCGCGTTCGATCATGCGACGGAAAACCACACCGTATCGGCGCAGCAGAGTTCGCGCAAATACTTCGATGGCCTCATCGCGATTTGGTTCGATTGGGCGATTGAGTAGCGACCAACGTCCGGCGAATTCGACGCTTGTGACGCTTTTGTGATGGCGAACCCGTTGGGTGTCGGCAAAAGGAATTTTTTTCTCTGAAGGAATCAGCATTGCGCGCAGACCTTCGAAACTGTCGGCGGTGACGAGACCGTTTGCGACCAGTTCGCCGAGTGCTTGTTCGGCGCGGGAAGGAAGCAGGCCGGTTTGCTTGGTGAGTT
>JAICXV010000087.1 GCA_025934545.1 Verrucomicrobiia bacterium | reverse complement strand
TGGCAACCGTCGGATTGCCCGTTTCACTCGACGCAGTGTTGGCGCACCGCAAAACAAACACGCTAAAACCTGGTCCCGCTCTTTACTCATTGCGCGCCCTTTCTCTGGCGCTCGCAGAAGATAGCGCGCCGGCCGGGCGGTTGGTCGGCAACAAAATCGTTCACCCGCCCGCGATTGACGTCGGCTTTGCAGTCGAAGTAACCGATGGTGTGCTCGTTCCGGTCTTGCGTAACGCGGACAAAAAGCCGTTGAACGACATGATCGTTCGTTATAACGAACTGGTTGAGTTAGCCAGACAGCGTCGGCTTCCCACCGATGCGACCGGCGGTTCGATCGCAACCGTGACGAATTTCGGAACCTTTGGCCTGACCTTCGCGACTCCGATTCCCTTGCCCGAACAAACTCTCGTGCTCGGCCTGGGCGCAGGCCGCAAAGTCCCGCGTTGGGATGAAAAGAAGGCCCAGTTCGTTCCCGTCACCGAAGCGAACCTCACGCTCAGCTTCGACCATCGTGTGCTCGACGGCGGCGCTGCTGGTCGTTTGCTTGCGCGCATCGCGGAATTGCTGCAAACGCCGGATAAACTATAATTCTTTGTAGCAGCCGGCGTTGTTTCGGTTCTAACAAAATATGAAATTCGGCGCGCATTGTTCAACCGCAGGCGGCTACTGGCGCGCTCTCGAACGTGGGGCTTCCATCAATTGCGAGGTTGTCCAAATTTTCGTCAAAAACAATATGCAATGGATGGGCCGCCTGCCATTCGAAGCGGAGATCGGCGAGTTCGTTCACGCAAAGAAACAATATAAGTTCGCGAAAGTATTCGGCCACACCGGCTACCTCATCAACCTCGCCGCTGATCCGTCGCCCAATCGCGACAAATCCATCCAATCGCTCATTCAAGAAATTCAAATTGCCGATTTGTTGGGCATCCCATTTCTCGTCATGCATCCCGGCGCGCACCTCGGCGCCGGCGAGCCGCATGGTTTTCAACAAGCGGTCAAAGGATTGAACGAAGTGTTTGCCGCGACCAGCGACGCTAAAGTTCGCATCGCATTGGAAAACACCGCAGGGCAGGGCTCGTGTTTTGGAAATCGCATCGAACATCTCGCTCATATTTTCGATAACGTAGACAATCCAAAGCGCCTCGGCTTGTGCATCGATACCTGTCATTTATTTGCCGCCGGCTACGACATTCGCACCGCAAAGGGATGGGACAACGCCATCAAAGAAATCGACTCGTTAATTGGTCGCCGCCAAATTTTGGCCTTTCACCTGAACGATTCGAAAACTGATCTTGGATCACGTGTCGACCGGCACGCGCATATAGGGCAGGGGAAAATCGGTCGCACTGCCTTCAAACACATCGTCAACGACGCCCGATTCAAAAGCACTCCGGGATGTCTGGAAACGCCGAAGAGCAAAGATTTGCATGAAGATGTGCAGAATCTGGAAATGCTACGGACGCTTACCTGCGTCGTCGGCGAAACGCGAAAGTATAGCCGAAGACAATCAAAGCAAAACCCATCACTATCAAAACAGTAACTGGCAATTTAAAGTCATCGCTGTTGAAAATTCCAGACCCTGAAACAGTTTGGCGAACGTGGTTAGCAAGTCCGAAGCATCCGATTCCCAAAAGAATTCCAATCACCCCTAATAAGCTTTTCCACATTTTCATTTGTCAGAGTTTAGGGCTGTCTAAGCAAATTATCGTAAACAATTTGGGTCCACGATTCCATTTTCTCGTAATACGGCTGCATCTCCGCCACGGTAGCCCAGTTCGCCGTATACTTGTCCTTCTCGGTAATCTCGAATTCCGATGACCCGGTGGTCAGAATGTAAACGAGTCCCAAGTGAACACGCGAAACTTCGCTCGAGTTATCATTGATGACGCCGACGAGTTCACACGATTTTTCGTCTTTGATGTGAATTTCCTCTTCGATTTCACGGCGCATTCCGCAGTGAATGACGTTTTCAATGCCTTTCGCGGCGTCCTCATCGTTGATGTGTCCGCCGACGCCGATGGAATATTTATCGTGTAACCGCGCTTCGGTTTGTTTGGTCGTCCGCCGCATCAGAATGTAACGATTCTCATGGCGCACCAAAACGTAGGGGATAATTTGTTTAAAATTAAAATCAGTCTCGGCGATCTTGCGGGCAAGGAACCTGCCCTTGGTGATCGCGGCCTCTTTTACGCCCGTCGTGTTCGCGGAAAATGGCTTGGGGCAAAGCGAATTGATGATTTCGCTGGGAACAACCAGCACTTTTTCTTGCAGTTCAATACTCATAGACCAGCGCGGCAGTGGCTTGTGCGCCGAATCGTAGGTGCGCGCGCTGTTTTTGTCTACGAACAACTGCGTCAAATGACCATTAAATATACCAACAACGAGGCGAGAAAAAAGATGACTACGATTTCAACCTTCTCAATCCCCGACCAGCCCTTTTCTAACTCCACAACACCCTCCGTATTCTCCCTTGGGTCGACTCAACCTTAGCAAGCGCCGGGCCACAAGGAACTAGGCGAACCTGCGAGACGTCGCTTAGCAAGGTTGCCGATTTGCATGAGCGGCGTTCCCTGACAAGCGCGCAAAATCGCTATTCAGTTAATCGAATCCGTCCTAAGCTTCCTTATGCCGTTGGTCCGCATACTCGTGGATGGTTACAGCCTGCTGCACAACTGGCCGCAACTCGCGCCCGGAAAACCGCGGCATTCGGCTGCTGCCCGCGATGAACTCATCCATTGGCTCACGCAATATCGCGATGCCATCGGCACGCCCATAACGATCGTCTTCGACGGCGCGGGCGCACCCGCTGGCACGCCCAAACCGATTTCGTCGCCGGAATTGGAAATTCTTTATACACGCGCCGGTCAGACCGCCGATGATGTCATCGAACGTGCTGCGATGCGGTTTACTGCATATGGAGAAGTTCTCGTCATCACCGACGACTACAAAGAACGCGACACTGTGATTTCAGTGGGAGGCATGGCGTCGAGCTGTTTGAATTTCATCCAGGACATCGAATCCGCGCTGAAAGAACAAGAGCGCGAAATCGCCAGTCGCAATCGTCGAGAACGGCAGAAATTCAAAATGCCCAAATGATTGGAATGAAACACGCATTGATGAACTTCGTCGCACATCTCGCTTCGCGGGAGAAACGGGCCATCTCTGCGATTTTCAAATCGCCACGCGTTGGCGCTGTCGTGTTCGTGGTGGCGATCATGGTTGGTTCGTTGTTTGTAACTTCGACCGCATCAGCCGCGCCAAAACAAGGCGGACGCTATCTGTTCCTGATTGAAACGTCCTCGGCCATGAGCCCCGAAAAAGCGGCCATCAAAAAATCGATCGACCTGCTCATCCAATCCGGCCTCAACGGACAAATGAAATATGGCGACACGATTGGCGTGTGGACTTACAGCGACAAGCTCAACACCGATTGCCCGATGATTATGTGGCGCGGCGAACACGCGCAGGACATTGATTCGGCCATCAATGAATGGCTGTCGCAGCAGAAGTATTCGCATCGCGCGCAATTCAGCAACGTCCAGCCCGCGCTGCAAAAGGTTATCAACGTTTCGGAAAAGCTGATGATTATTTGGATTTCGTCCGGCGACGATTCGATTACAAACACGCCGTTTGATAAACAAATCGGCGAGTTGCACAAAGAATTCCGCGACAGTTTTCGTAAAGACAACATCCCGTTCGTGACTTTGTTGGCCGTGCGCAGGGGCGAGGTTCGTGATTACACCGTCAATCCAGGCGATGCGAAAGTCCGTTTGCCGGACATCCTGCAGAAGGAAGCGCAAGAGGATGCAGCAAAAGCCGCCGCTGCCGCGGCACTCGCAGCACAAACGCCACCCCCACCGTCCAAACCGCCATTGGTCATCAAGATCGGACCTGACCCTGAAATTCTCGCGGCCAAAAGCAACGCCATGAAGGAAGCGGCCGCCGCGGTACTGGCGGCGACAAATGTGCCTGCGGCCGCGCCAGCGATCACGAATTCGAATGCAACCACAGCAGTTGTTTCTCCGCAAACGAACACGGCGGCTGTCACGAATTCGCAAACAAATGCAGTGGTCGCCGCCGTTCCTCAAACGAATCTTGCGCCACCTTCCGTCGTTGCGCCCACCGTGAAAACAAATGCAGTCATCGCTTCGAACGCGCCTCTGCCGGCTGCAGTCCAACAGCCTATTGCCGTCACCGCTCCAGCCGCGAAAACAAATGTAGCTGTTGTATCGAATACTGCCGTCGCGTCGAATGTGTCGACGCCGCTAACCTCGTCAGTTCCGGCGATCGTCAGCAAACCAACGACATCGCCTCGGCCATCAATGCACCAACCGCGTGAGTCCGAGCCCGTTCCTGCGCCAACTGTCGTCGCGTCGGCTGGCCTCAATTGGACCTATCTCGGCACAGCGCTTGGGTTGCTTGCTCTAGTGGGAGGTTTCGTCATTTTTCTTATTTTGAAATCCGGTGGACCCAAAGGCCCCAGTTTCATCTCCCAATCAATGACGCGCGAGCGCCTTAACTCAGGCGAATCCACGCCGTCTTCAGATAACCCGGGTGGTCACGACTAATCGGAAAATCCGGCGGCTGCGGAACGTAGTGTTGTTGCACGATTTTCCGTCCGGCCTTCGCAACAGCGTTGGAAATGCTTTTCAAAAACTCTTCCGGTTTCATTTTGGCAGCATTCGTGGACGCGAAAAGAATGCCGTTTTTTTGAATGAGCGGAACGGCGGCCGCAACCAACTTGCCGTAATCTTTTTCCGCCTGGAAAACGCCATCTTTCGACCGTGAAAATGTTGGCGGATCAAGAAGCACGACATCGAACAAACGCGCTTGCTTCGTCATCCGCCGGAACCAATCAAAGGCGTCACCGTAAATAAAATCGTGTTGAGCCGGATCAAGTTGGTTCAAATGAAAATTCTCTTTGCCCCAATCCAAATAACTGCGCGAGAGATCAAGGCTCGTCGTCCGATGTCCCGCAGTCGCCGCCGCGACCGAGAACGCGCACGTATAAGCAAACGAATTGAGAATCTCGCCTCGATTCGGAAGGGTGAAATTCGGCGCGACATAACCGGTCATCAATCGCCGCCGATTATCGCGTTGATCCAAAAAAATCCCAACCGAGTAGCCTTCACTGAATCGAATTCCATATTGCAATCCGTTTTCTAGAATCGCCCATTGTGGCGGCGCAGAGGTGCCGCAGATTAATTGGGGCGATGCTTCGACTGTTCCGGCCTTCTGAACATCCTTGCGCAACAATTTGTGATAAACACCGCTGCACCGCAGGTCGCTCATCAATGCTTCCAGCAGACTTTGTTGTGCGCGCGTTAATTGCCGTTCCGATTGCGCCAATAACCAATCGCCCAATCGATCCACAAACAAACCAGCATGCCCATCCGACGCTCCATGAATCACACGATAAGCATTGGTCGATGCCGCATCGATCAACTGATGTCGCAAAAGAATCCGCGTGTTTTCAAAAAACCGCGGCGCGGCTTTGACGCTGACAAGTCGCCTTGTCGCCGGATGTTCAAAACTCAATTCCGCCGCGTGCAGGCACAACCGCAAAGCGGGGGAGCCGCCGTAAATTGGATCGCCCAAAATTGTAAAACCATTTTCCGCAGCGTGAACGCGAATCTGATGCGTGCGACCTGTCAACGGTTGCGCTTCGAGCCACGTCAATCGCGGGTTATCGCCCAAAGGTTCAATCTTACGAAACACCGTCTCCGCCAAATCACCTTTCTCCTTGCTGCTCGCATATCTCTCATTCACCCGCACCAGGGTCGAACGCGCCGTGAATTGTTGAAATGAAACCGATTTGTCCGTCGCGAGAATGTAACTCTTCCGCACCCGTCGCGTCGCGAATTGCGACGTAAGCGATTTGTTCGCGACCGTCGATTTCCCGAATACCATCAAACCCGACGTGTCCTTATCCAGCCGGTGAATGATCGCCAATTTGGCCCAACGCGGCTCACGATTCTTCAGCCATTCATAAATCCCTTCGCCGGCAAACGGGCTCGGCGCGTGCGTGTTCATGCCCGCTGGTTTATTGATCACCAGCAGATGCTCGTCTTCAAAAACAATCAGATCGCGCTGGCCCAAATCCGCGTTCATGAACGCGTCAGTTTCCTTTTGCGGTGGAAACGTATTCCAACAAATCGGCGACATCCTGCATCTTCAGTCCCGCCTCGAGCCCTTCCGGCATGAGCGACTGGTTCTGATTGCGAATGCGCGCGATGTTCGAACGCTGGACGATTTGTTCTTTACCGAACGCCTGGCGCACGGTGATGCTCGAAGGCGATTCGTTGGCAATCAATCCAATCAAGCTGTCGCCGTCCTTCAGCTCCACTTCGTACGCCTGAAATTGCGGCGCGACTTCGCGATTCGGATCCAAAATATTTCCCAGCATCTTTTCTTTGCCAGCCGCCTGGACAGTCACGAGGTCCGGCCCGAGCGCATTGCCTTCGCCGCCGAGCCGATGGCAAGACGAACACCGTTCTTCATACAACTTTTTGCCGTGCATCGGATCGCCCTTCAGACTCAGCGCGGGCATGAACTGGTTGACCACATCCTGCCGTTTCGCGACGTTCAGTCCGGCTAAAACTTTTTGTGCCTCGGTGTGCACGTTTTTGTCGCGGCTGGTGTTCAAAAACTTGATCTGTGCTGTCGTTAACTCAGCGCGGCCGATCACTTTCTTTTGCACCGCATCGAGCAACACCAACGCCCGTTGCGGACGCGATAGCAACACATCCAACGCTTCGGCGCGGACCCGCGGCGTCAGCGTTGCCCAACGATTCGTCAGGTCCGTGGCAATTTGCGGATTGGGAAATTTCGCCACCGTCGAAAGCGCCGCCAGTTGCACCGCTTGCGGCTCATTCAAGTTCAGCAACGAAAGCAGTTTCTCGCCCACTCGATCAAAACTCGTTTCGCCCAGCAATTGAATTGCCTGCACGCGTTGTTTCGGATCCGCTTGCTCGTTCGACACGATGTTTTGCGCCGAAGTCATAATCGTCGCCATTTTCCCTTCCTTATCGACGGCTGAAAGCGACGTACCGGCCCGTTCCAGTCCCTTGCCCAGCCCACGCACGGCGGCGAAACTCAACGCCGGATCATTTCCAGACGCCAGATACGAAATGACGCTTTTAACTTCCTCGGCATTGTTTTTCGCACCGATCATTTCCACCAATTGCCGGATGAAATCTTTGCCGGAATCGCGGAATTGCGGGTCCGCCGCTGCAATCGAGAAAAGTTCGCCAGCGCCTTCCTTCAACGAACTGAACACCGCGGCCTGCATCCAAATGTCCGATGGCGTGCGCGCAATGATGTGTTCAAGCAACTTAACGCGTTCCGGATTCTTGGTTTCGCCAAGCGTGAACGCCAATTGATAACGCACTTCTGCCGAACTATCCGAAGCGAGCGACGTCAGTTTCGCCCAAAGTTGCGGACTTGGCTTTTTCAGAAACTTTTCAGAGAGCTGAACGGCGTGTGCGCGCACGGTCCAATCCTCATCACCCATTGCCGCGACCAGGTGTTTCTCGCGCAATGCGCCCAGTCCATCCAACGCGTGCAAAGCGCGGAGGCGGCCGTAACGGTTTCCATCCTTCACCAGGTTGACCAGCGCTGGGATCGCCGATTTATCCTGGCGCTCATAGAGCAAACGCGCTGC
>JAICXV010000357.1 GCA_025934545.1 Verrucomicrobiia bacterium | reverse complement strand
CCCTGCTGCCCTTTGCCGGCAGCACCCCGTTGCACCGGCGGCGGTAGATTGTACCGATTGACCGCGGCAACCGCCCCCGGGGCCACTCCCGGTTGCTGCGCTTGAGCTTTGGTTGGCGCAACGACAACGCTTTTGACCACGTAACAATTTGTCGTGTTGATAAACCCTTCCAGTATGGTCGCCAGGTCACGGCTGAAACAAACGAATGCCACTTGGTAAGGCGAAGCAACGCCAGTTTGGTTCGTCACCCAAGTTGTCTGCAGAAAATCGGTGCCCCCACCATCGCATGGATATACCGGCACGCGCTGGATCGCTTCAAATTCGTTGATGTGCGCGCGATAGATGACCTGCATAATTCCGTCGATTTCGTCGAACTGTTGGAGATAGCGCGGAATGCAGTTGCTATCAAACGCCAGCCGGCCTTCCAAAGCCGAAAACGAAAATGTATATTTGTCCGGGATCTTGACCGCGGCGTTGTTCGCGTCTGTTCTCCATTGCACAAGGCGTTTGCTCAATTCGCCGGCAAACGCTTTTTCATCCATTCGCGGAGGCGTCGGAAACGGCACAAATACTTTCTGGAATTGACCGAGGATGGCGCGCGCTTGCGTGGCCTCTGCTTTTGCCGCTTCAATATTTTCAGGGAATGGATACGGGCTCATATTGCGCAACCCGTTCAATTCGTTCATCACTGAAGTAAAATCGTCCTGCGCCTGCTTGTCCTCGCCCATCGAATTCCAAAGCGAATAACCCGCCCAACCCGTCAGCAGCACGCCAACTACTGCGGCGATCACGAAAATTAAATTGCGCTTAATCCAGGTCATCACAGTTTCGCCGGCTTTCTCAAAGTCGCCGTTACACTGAACGTGAACGTGTTAGTGGACTCTTCCTTCTTGCGATCGAGCGTCCCGAGCGTAATTGGATTTGTAAAATAAAGGCTCGATTTCATCTCCTCCTGCACCTGGTAAGCGAGCGTTGAATTGGCAACGTCAACCGGTTGGTCGACCGCACGGCACTTAATCGAAATCGTATTCACTTCATTCGGATTGACCGCCGCTCCAGGTGTCGCGGTCGGCGCTGGCGCCGGACGATTAGCATTCGGATCCGGCAACCCATATTTCTTGCGCAATTCCGCGCCTGTTTCAGCCAGCCCCGGGGCCGTTGCCGCCTGCGGAGCGTTAGCCGGAGGGGTTTCTGGGGGTGCGATAAAAGGCGTGCTGTTCGGATAAACCGGCGCGAACTCCTCCACCCAAACGCCTACTTCCATATCCGAGCCGTTGGTCTTCATCAGGGCTTTCGTCCGGATTTCCGATTTCATCATGACACGGCGCAATTCCATCAGTACGTTGGCCCAGTATTTCCGCTCATCGCCAAGCGCGGCCATCTGGTCGGCCTGTTCCTGCAACGCTTTTGTGTCGTTCATCGCTCCCTTCAGTTGTCCGGCTTTCTGCTTCAACGGTCCGAGCGACATTCGCAATTCATCCAGCTTCTGCTTGCGCAAAGTAATAATGCGCGATTCCGCCCACCACACCGCAAATACCGTTAGTGCGAGCGCATAAATTGCAGCGAGGAAAAACGGTTTCTTCTGCGAAAATTCCTGGCGCTGAATCGAACTCTTCGGCATCAGGTTCAATTCCACTGGGCAATGCGCCAAATCGCGCAACCCAAGTCCCACCACTTCGCCGAATGAATGCGCGTACTTCTGCAACTCTTCCAAATCAATCGCCGGATCGATTTCGATATTGCGGAACGGATTGAAATAGTCGACCGGCAGATTCAGTTTCTCGGCGAAAAATTGTGCCGTATACGGCATGATCGATGCACCGCCGGAAAGGAAAAGCCGCAGCGGCGCGGAGCCACCCTGCCCGCGGAAAAATTGCAACGTCTGGTTGACCTGCAGATGCAGACGCGTCATCACTTGACGTCCGATTTTCGAAATCGCCGCCGCCTGTGGATCGTCCGGTTCTTCGTACGCGCCACCCAAACTCACGAAACCTTTGTCGATTTTGATCGCCTAGGCTTCGGCAAATTTCAGTTTCGATTCATTGGCGAATTCCTGCGTGATCGCGTTGGCGCCAATATTAATAGTGCGGGAGTAAACCTTGCCCTTTTCGAAACAGAGCAGGTTGCTCGTTTTTGCGCCGATATCCAAGAGCATCGTGCAGCCTTCGACGTCGCCATAATTATATCGGAACGCATTGCACAAGGCCGCGGGGGCAACATCCACCAGTTTCAATTTCAACCCGGCGCCGTCCGCCACACGAAACAATCCTTCGACAACGTCCGACTTCACCGCAACCAACAGCACTTCCAGTTCATTCGTGGCCGACGTCCCAAGGATTTGGTAATCCCAAACAACTTCTTCCAGCGGAAATGGAACGTTCTGCTGCGCTTCGTAACGGATGATCTGGGTCACCTTCGATGTGTCGACCGGTGGCAGTTTGACGAACTTGGAAAAAACGTGGAAGCCCGGTGCGCAAACGTTGATTTGTTTTGCGCCGAAATTTTTCTCGGAAAGTAGTTCCTTCAGCGCGTTAAGAATCGCTGCTTCGCGTGTCGCTTCTTGAGCGCCTTCGGCACCGAGCGGCTTGATCCCATATTGTTTAAGCCGCAAGCCGCCCGCTTCGTTCGGCTCGAACTCGGCGAGCTTCAGACTGCCCGCCCCAAAGTCAACTGCCAGAAATGATTTCGTGTTGAGCATTGGATTTTACCGCGGCTTATTCGCCCGCGCGGTTTGCGTTGCCTTCCCGCTCAACTGTCATGTCTCGTCGCATTGAAAAAAGTCGCAGCTAGTTACAGAAATTCCGACTAACGGTCAATTGTTTTGATATAATTTCGCTAATCAATTAAACGGCCTTGCCTCGCCATCAACGGTCCCGTTCCCATTTAAGTGTGCGTCCTAAGTAACACCCGTCAGCTAAACACATGCCAGTAACTTACTAACAGCGTTGTGCGTCTGAGCGTGAACGCGGCAAGAGTGTCTTAAACGGCGTCCGCTGCAATAAAAAAATATTTTTCAAGTGGTGCTTTTGCCGAAGGCAATCGCCAACTTTCCCGCATCATTTCCACGCATTGTGCGTGATTTTGCCGCACCGGCGGCATTCAAACTCACCGCTGAAAGAACGTCTCCCGCAATGTCCCCTTCTCTGTCCGGATCAACACTCCTTCAGTAATGTTGTGTCGCTTGAACCAACCTCGATTCATTTCCAGCACGTATTGCACATTTGCCGTCTTTGCCACCACTGAATTCGTATCAAATGAATTCAACGGTACGATTTCCAGGATCGTTCCGTTCGGGTCAATATATGCAGCCGATAGCGGCAACGGACAATTCATCATCCAAAACGACGCGCGATATGGGGCAGGAAATACAAACAGCATCCCGGCGTTTTCTTCCATGTTCGTTCGGAACATCATCCCCGTCATCTCTTGTTCGCCGGTCAGCGCCATTTCCGCCGTCACTTCTTCGGAACCCATCCACAATTTAATCGTCGGCAATTTCGGCTGTGCGTGCGTTGGTAACGGAGGCATCCCCGGCGGCGCCGTTGCCGTTGGTGGTGGCGAACTTTTTTGGCAACCCGCCACGATCGCCGTCGCCAGAATTAAAGCAATCCACTTCATTAAGCCGACTAGCATGCGAACGCCCGCCTGCGATTTCAAGACCTGAACAGGGTAACTTTGCCAACGCCCCAACCGTCTCGTACGGGAGTTGAAATCGTCATTCAAAAAAGCAATCGGAATTCTTACTGCACTCCTTTTCACCGTCATTGCCGCCTTTGCCGCGCCGCCCAAATACATTCTGCTTCTGACCGCTGACGGTTTCCGCACCGATTATATCGAATGGTATCAACCGCCAAATCTCATGAAGCTCATTGCCGAAGGAACTCGCGTCGTTCATGCGACCAACGTTTTTCCAACGCTGACGACGCCGAACATGACATCGCTCGTCACCGGCGCTTATCCACGCACCACAACGATTGCCGCGAATACCGAGTATGACCACGAAACCGATCAAATCATTCACGGCCCGCGCCACAATAAAGCCACCACCATCGCCGAAACATTGCGCACGGCCGGTTGGCGGACGGCGGCCGTAAACCACTTCATGCTCAAGCATGACGTCAACGAATAT
>JAICXV010000577.1 GCA_025934545.1 Verrucomicrobiia bacterium | reverse complement strand
GTCCCGCCGTTGTCATTCGTGCCGCGCTGAAACATCTGAAACACTTTCGTTTGCAACTGGTCCGAAATTCCGATCCCGTTGTCTTCAACGACTAACCGAACCATCTCGCCGTGACGCTCGCCCCTGACATCGATCCTCAGCGGCCGATCCGGCTTGCGATATCGCACCGCATTATCCAACAGCGCCCCAAAACAATATTCCAGCGCCGCTTCATTCGCCCTCACTACCGGAATATCTTTTTGAATCTCAATGGCCTGTTTGTGCGCCAATAACTGTCGATCATGTTCGATTGTCCTTCGCACCAACGTCACGACATCGACCTCCGTTACCGTCAATCCTCCTTGCACGATTTGGCAATACTTCAGGACGTCGCAAGCCAGGTGGTCCATCCGTCGCGAAGCGCGTTTAATTCGGTCGAGATATTCCCGCTGCTGATCACTCACCGGCCCCGCGTCTCCGGCATCCATGATTTCGGCGAACCCGGTGATTGCGCGCAACGGCCCGCGCATTTCATGGACCATGCTGTAAGAAATCCGATCCAATTCCTCTCTCGTTTCAGCGCGCGCTTTCTGTTCCTCAGCCAATTCACGTTGCCGTTGCACAAGCGTCGTTAATCGCTCATTGCGCCGACGCACGAATTCACCGAGTTCATTCGCCGGCAAATCCTTGTCCGGACAAATGGCCGCTTTCATGTCGCCCCGCATAAACGCCTGGTCGGCTTCGGTCAACATTTGGATCGGCGCCACGATCCCTTGCGCCGTCCGGGCCGCCACGATCAACGCAAAAAATCCCACCACCAACACCAGCACGATCAGGGCCTTGCGAAATGATGCAACCGGCGCGAAAACCTGGCTGAAATCCACTTCCGTCAACAGCACCCAGTTCGTTTCGCCGATGATCGACGACGCCCCGCTCACCGGCACGCGTCGATAATCCGTGTAATCACCCATCATTTCGCGGCTCGACTCGTTCTTGATCCGAATCGGTTCCGTCTCCACCTTCACCCGCAAAACTGCATCCGGGACGAAGCGCGATTCGGTAATCATGTATCCGTCTTTATTGACCAAATAACTTTCGCCGGTTTTGCCGATTCGGAATGACTGCGTGTCCGCTCCTTCGTTGAGCACACGCCGACCGCTCATCAACGCGCTCAACACCTGTGGATCAACCCCGATAACGACCACGCCTTTGGACGCGCCCCCGTCTTTCACTGGCGCGCTCATCCACCATCTCAATCGACCGCTGTCCTTGTCCCGAATCACGTCACCCGGAAAAAACGAATGCCTGCCTTTCCGAAAAATTTCCAAGGCCGAGTCGTCCTTGTCAATGGTCTCGTGGTCCGAACCGGCCACGAGCTTCCCTTGGTCATTCAAACAAAAAATTTCCTGCGCTTCAGGCACCGCGATCTTCAACTGGCGCAACACCTCATCCAGTGCACCGCCATGTCCCGTTGTTAAGGCTGATGCTACCCGAGGATCGATACTGGCCGTCTCGGTGACGCGTCGGAGGGTGCCGAGGAATTCCCGCAATTGCGCCTCTGCGCCGTCGGAGGCCGCCCGCAACACCCAATGCGTTTGCCCCCGCAACGCGTCGGTGGCACTTCGAAGTTCGACCCAGGCCACGACAATCAGCGGCAACCACAACAACAAACAAACCATTAAAAAACTGCGCCCCACCTTGCTCTGAAACAAGGCCCTCATAACTCAACCAAACGCCATTGTCGCCGTCATTCAACCCCGAAATGAATCGGCCCGCGGACTTCAGTCCGCTTCACCGTCAATTCCAGACACGCTTCCAAATCAACCCCGCACCGTCTCAATGGCTAGGAGCGCCGTTTTCCAACGGGCCTTTCTTTAGGTAGAGACGATCGCGCCGCTTCGTCCTCAATTATTTCTTAACCACTAACTTCAGCCCGTAATTCTGTGAATCTCCGTGTTCCTCCGCGTCTCTGTGTTTTTTCCTATCTTCTAACTTCTATCTCCTGACTCCTTCAAAAATAAAGCTACTTGACAGTTCGCTACTTCATGTCACAATATTAACTGCTTCGGCGCCAGTGTGCCTCAGCCGCAGGTTTCAAACATCTACCCGAAACCTCGAATACTCCTTTTATGCAGTGCTCAATACCTTTAACCCGGGAACCACGGATGAAAATCACGCCAGACGTGTGCCTTCTCATAATCTCCGCCCGATCCGCGGTTAATATGAGTAATTATGACCAAATCGGACTAAAAAATAAAAATCAGAGGAGCGACTTTCACTTTGCTGCAGACCCTGGCCTCGATGCGAACAGTTCCAATTCCTCAGCGACTCCGCGCCCGTCGCCAAAAACAAACCTGCGGTCGCGACAAGTCGTAAGTTTTCGCCACATTTCGCCAGAAGTCGCCACATTTCGCCACATTCAAGAGGGGATACGCCACCCCCGCCAAAAGTGCTCCTTCGCCGCGCTAACAAGTTCTGTTTTAGCAGCTTGCCGAAAAATAAAACGCCGCTTTTTGCCCGTTTTTCCACGTATTTGTCGCGACCGAACCTGTGTTAATCGGTGTCCATCTGTGGTTAACCAAAAAAAATTACAGACTCATCAACCCATCTCCGCCAACATAGGGGCGATGCCGAACTGGATCCGAATCGGATGGGTGGCGACGTTGTTTCTTGTCATTGGCTGTGGCGAAAAAAATTTATCGCAAACGGTCAAAGAAGGAGCCGACGTCCACCGCTTTTCCACGCTCTTTATCGCCCAGGACGTTCGCGATGCGTTGTCGACCCCGGACGGCCTGAACGACGCCGTCGCATGGTGCAAGACCAATGGCCTGACCCATGTTTATCTCGAGAGCTTCCGTGATAAATATCAGCCCGACCGCGAGGTCTTGGTG
>JAICXV010000375.1 GCA_025934545.1 Verrucomicrobiia bacterium | reverse complement strand
GTTTGGAGATTTGTTTCGGACCCGGTCGGTTTGTCAGGCGCAGCATTCATAGTAGTGGCAATTGAAAGGAAAGCTCCAAGCACCAACGTCCAAGCTCCAAAGAATTTCCAGTGGCCAAACATTGAGTTTCGCAATTTATCTTTTCTCGGGAGCGTGGCTCTTGGAGCCTCGTGTTTTTTGTTTTTGAGCTTCATGTTCATTTGACTGACGGACAAGCCCGACGTTCAACCTTTACTTCGGCTTGTCCATGTCTTCTTCGTTCAAATTTTCGAAATCTTTAAAATGATCCGGCCGCAACGGTTCGGATATCTTATTCTCCTCGCCGAGCCATTTGCCCAGATCCACCAGTCGGCATCGTTTCGAACAAAACGGGCCGAAGGGCGTCGCAAACCAATCGCCTGCCTTTTTACAGGTTGGACATCGAACCTCGCGCGCATTCGCCATCATCGAAACCTAGCGCAAAGTCCGCGGCGCCGTCAAACCGCCCCCGGTTGGCACTCGCATTTAGAGCTTTAGCATCACCGTGGGTGCTGCTAAAATCTGCGACGATGCGAGGTCGTCTTTATACCCTGTTAGTTTTGGTTGCCGCATTGCTGATACCGTCGGCGCAAGCAATCACCATCACGTCGCAACCGAAGCCATTTGTGGCCAATGCCGGTTCTACCGCCACGTTTTCCGTGACGACCACGAACGGCACCGTCACCAGTTATCAATGGCTGCTCGGCACAACTCTGCTTCAGGATGGGACGACCAGTTCCGGCGCGATCATTTCCGGTTCGCAGACCCCCACACTTACCATCGAAAATGTCGGGACGAATCTCAACGGCAGCATCTTCAAAGTTGCGATCTCCAACACGGCCGCTCCAATAGTCAGTGCGCCCGCTCGTTTGACTGTGTTGCAAGGAACGATCGTCAAATTTAATACGTCGCTCGGCGCGATGGTCGTTGAGCTTTTCGACCATGACAAACCCGTTACGGTCGAAAATTTTTTGCGCTACGCCAAATCGACCTACGAAGTGAATACGATCTTCACGCGCCTCGAACAAAATTTTGTTCTGCAGGGCGGTGGCTATCGGCCGCATGCCACCTCGGGCGCGGATCAATTCACCAACGTCGAATACATTGCCGATACTGCGTTCGTCGAGAATTTCAACAAACAACCGGCCTTTCCAGGATATACCGTCAACGAATCTCACAAGGGCCCGCGTATTCACAACACCTTTGGCACTCTGGCGATGGCGACGCTTTCCGGATTTCCAGACACTGCCCGCGCTGAATGGTTCTTCAATCTTGCCGATAACTCGACGAACCTCGACGAACCCAATGGCGGTTATACTGTTTTTGGTCGCGTCGTCTCCGGCACGGACGTGCTCAACACGTTCAATACGTTGCCTTCCGACCAAATTGTTTCCGACACAGTTTCGGGCGTGACCTTTCCCACGTTGCCTCTTCTAACGAACAACTCGCCTATCCTCGTCTCTAATTTAGTCTTTGCCGGAGTGAGCGTTCTGTCGCACCCGGTCATCGATACGACGCGACCGATCATCCGCATCACTAATCCGGTGGCTAACGCGCGCCTGACCAACACCACTTTCACCTTGCGCGGCACGGCCAGCGATAATGTCGGCGTATCGAGCGTTATTTGTACTGAACTTGTTCAATTTGGCGTCGCCTCCGACTCGACTTACGATTTGACAAGATCTGTTAACATTACCGGCACCACGAATTGGTCGGCGAACCTCGTGCTGAATCCCGGCCCGTGGGGAATTGTCTTGCGGGTTTACGATGGATACGGCAACTGGTCGCAAATCGTTGAGACGTTTACGATTCTCGATCCGCTCACTGTCCAGACCGATGGCCTCGGTACAATTATTCCGAATTTGAACGGCAAATGGCTTGCACCGCAGACGAGGTATTCAATGACCGCTGTTCCGCGCGCCGGCCAACTCTTTGCCGGCTGGACTGCCGAACGCGCCGGTCAGCCGTGGACTTTTCCATTTGGCACATGGTCCTTTGTTCAAGTTGTGACGAATGGTCAGACCGAGCTGGTTTTCACCGGGCCGCAGCTCGGTTCGTTTGTGAAAACACCGACCCTGAGTTTCTTGATGAATAGCAATCTCGTCATCACCGCTCATTTCGTTTCCAACTACTTCCCAGTTGTTCAAGGCACGTATTACGGATTGGTCGCGCCGACGGATCATAACAACATCACCGTGTCCAACGCCGGTCTTGCCAAAATTTCCAGCACGGCGGCTGGCACCTTCACCGGCAGCCTCTCGATGCAGAACAAAGTTTTTCCGTTCGCCGGCAAATGGGATTACGCGGGTAACGCGAATTTTTCCATCGCGCGACCGGGCACGACTCCACTGGCCGCAAATCTGTCGATTGATCTCAGCAATGGCGTGTTTACCGTCAACGGCACAGTGCAGAGCGCCGATTGGACTTCGGATATTACAACGACGCGAAGCGTGACAAAACTGACTGCCAGCACCATTCCGGCTGCCGGCAAATACGTCATGAAAATTCCAACAACGACTTCGGATCTGGGCGACAGCGTTGCGACGATGACCGCATCGCCCGGCGGCATATTGACCTTTGCTGGTTTGATGGCGGACAACACGCCGTGGACCGAAACGGTCGGCGTCGACAAAGACGGGAATTTTCCGATCTTCTGTTCGCTGTATAGCGGTCGCGGTCTCCTTATCGGTTTACAACAGTTCTCCTCGGTCACCAATTCAATCGGCGCGACCCGTTGGATTCGGCCGGCGATTACGACTGCTTTTTACACAAACGGTTTTTCGACGCCGGCATTCAATAGTTACATCAGTGGCTATGGCCGGCCTGCGGCCAACACGACTTACGGTTTGCAATTTGGCGGCAATACTTTGCAGCCGTCGGTTAGTTACGGTTTAACCATAAATAATCTTGGCCAATTCCAGATCACTAGCGGTGGCGGCCCCGGCGATCATCTGGTGCTGACGCTGACTCCAACTACTGGCGCATTGAGCGGGACATGGTCTGATCCAGCTTTGGGCACATGGACGATTAAAGGCGTCCTGGGGATATTCAATAATCCGAACATCGCGGGCACCGGCTTTGTTCTCGGCCCGCACGGCCAAACCGGCTCGATGCAACTGTTTTTCGGGCCGTGACGTGACCATTCTTATCGCCACGCGCAATGCGCATAAGGTCCAGGAAATCCGCCAAATCCTGGGCGGTAATATTGAATTCCTGACGCTCCGCGATTTCCCGGACGCTCCGGAAGTCAGTGAAGACGCCGACACGTTCGAAGGCAACGCCCGCAAAAAAGCCGGCGAACTGGCAGCGTGGCTTGCGACCGAACCCATCGCCAAACAGCGCGACGTCTTTGTCATGGCAGACGATTCCGGCCTCGAAGTCGACGCTCTGAACGGTGCGCCGGGCGTTCATTCAGCCCGGTTCGCGGCAAGCGACAAAACGAAAGGCAATTCGCCTGACGCCGAAAACAACGCGAAACTTCTCCGGCTATTGAAGGACATTCCGCTGGAAAAGCGCACCGCCCGCTTTCGGTGTGTCATTGCGTTCGTTCCCGTTCGCGATGTCAATAAGGCGCAAATCTTCGATGGCGCTTGCGCAGGCCGGATACAGTTGGAGCCGCATGGCGGGCAGGGCTTTGGCTATGATCCGTTGTTCGTTCCGTCTGGTTTCACGAAGACCTTTGCCGAACTGGGCGAATCGGAGAAAAACAAGATCAGTCACCGGGCCAAAGCCTTGGCCCAATTCGCCAAAATGCCGCTTTAAAATTGACAGTCGGACGCCGTTTTCCTTTAATTACAACGGCCACTTACAAGCAAGTCTTGTCGAGCCCAATGCAGCATCCCAAACAACCGACCAGAGTCGAGCGCTTCCGCATCTTGCCGAGGTTCGCGCTCGCGTTTATTGGTATTTTCTGCGCGTTGCTGACGGTCCGGGCCGACTTGCCCAAGTCCTCCGTTTCGTTCACGGAAGTTTATCGCGAC
>JAICXV010000142.1 GCA_025934545.1 Verrucomicrobiia bacterium | reverse complement strand
GAAACGTTGGTGACATGGATTCGAATGGGCGCGCCCGACCCGCGTGGTGTGGGTGCCAAAACATGGTCGAAAGACCCGCGCCAACATTGGGCTTTTCAAGCCATCAAGCGTTACTCGCCGCCGGAAGTCCAGAACACCAACTGGGTCGCGAACCCGATCGATTCATTCATCCTCGCGAAGCTCGAGCAGAATAACATGAAGCCTTCGGCACCGGCGGATAAACGCACGCTCATCCGCCGCGCAACATTTGATTTGATCGGCCTGCCGCCGACGCCTGAGGAAGTGAAAGCGTTTCTCGACGACAATTCGCCCGATGCATACGCGAAAGTGGTCGAACGCCTGCTTGCCTCGCCGCAATACGGCGAACGTTGGGGCCGTTACTGGCTCGACGTTGCGCGGTACTCCGATACCAAGGGTGATGTGAAAAAGAATCGCGAAGCGCCCATTTATCCGAACGCCTGGACCTACCGCGATTACGTCATCCGCTCGTTCAACGACGACAAGCCTTACAATCGTTTTATCATGGAACAAATCGCTGGCGACCGTTTGCCGCAAGACCAGAACCGAACGGCTTTGGCGGCGGAAGGTTTTCTGACGCTCGGCGACCGATTCAACGAAAATAATAATGACATAATCAATGATCGCATCGATGTCGTGTGCAAAGGAACGATGGGCCTGACGGTGACCTGCGCGCGCTGTCACGACCACAAGTTCGATCCGATTTCGCAAAAGGACTATTATGCGTTACACGGGGTGTTCAACAGTTGCATTGAACCTGCTGATGAACCTGTGCTCGGCACGGTCAAACCAACGGCCGATTACATGGATTACTCGAAAAAACGCAACGCGTTGGTGCAACAACTGGCCGCAATCGACCAATCGCGCAAACAACGGCGCAAGGGCAAAGGTGTTAAACCGCAGGAACTCAAAAAAGAAGAAACGGAACTGGTGCGGGATTTGACGCGGCTTGACTTGACGCATCCCGGCGCACCGCCTCGCGCCAATGCGATCTACGATTCGACAAAGCCAAAAGATTCCTACGTGTTTATTCGTGGCGAAGCGCAGAGCAAAGGCGATATGGTTCCGCGGCGTTTCCTGGAAATTTTCGGCGGCACACGCGCGCCTTTCCGTAGCGGCAGTGGCCGGCTGGAACTGGCACAGTCTATTGTCAGCCCGTACAATCCGTTGACGCCGCGCGTGATCGTCAATCGCGTTTGGATGCATCATTTCGGTGATGGATTCGTGCCGACGCCGGATGATTTCGGCAATCAATCCGAACCGCCGAGTCATCCTGAGCTGCTCGATTATCTGGCGTCGCGTTTTATGACCGACGGCTGGTCGATCAAAAAACTGCATCGCCTGATCATGCTTTCGAATACCTACCAGCAGAGCAGCGAAGATAATCCGCGTTACGCGCAGCAGGACCCGCAAAACCGTTTGCTCTGGCGCGCCAATATTCACCGCTTGGAGTTTGAAGCGATGCGCGATTCGATGCTCGCCATCGGCGGCGTGCTCGATACCACCATGTATGGCCGGCCGGTCAACCTCGGCGAACAACCCTATTCACGACGGCGCACTATTTACGGGTACGTTGATCGCCGCAATCTGCCGGAGGTTTACAATCAATTCGACTTCGCCAATCCCGACGTGACGACGGGCAAACGTTACGAGACGATCGTGCCGCAACAGGCGTTGTTCATGATGACCAGCCCGCTCGTGGTCGAACAGGCGCGCAACCTGGTTAACCAAAAAGGATTTACTGACGAAGCGGACGTCAAGTCGCGCATCACCTATTTATACGAACGGATTTTCCAACGTGAACCGAGCGAAGTTGAATTACAACTTGGCCTGGCGTTCATTACCGATTCGCCCGCGCCGGAAGCCATCACCGCGCAGAACAAGCAGTTCGTCAATCGTGAGCGCAATCGCGGAGGCGGCAAAAAGCGCGGCGGCCCCGCGATGAGCCTGGCGAACATTCCGGCATCGGAACTCAAACGGGTTGGCGCCTGGGAAAAATTCGCGCACGCCTTGTTACAGACCAACGAAGCGCTCTTCATCAATTGATCACTCGCAACGTTCTTTTGGGTTGACCTGCGGCGAGAGAGCAATCCGCCAAAAATGATCGATCAGCGTGAGCGTATCCATCAATTCACGCATTCCATTTGGCTTTACGCAATAGGCGTTGGCGCCCAATTGATACGCTCGACGTACTTGTCGGTCGTCGTCTGATGTAGAAAAGAGCACCGTAGGAATGACGCGACACTCCTGGTGTTCATAGAGCCACGCCAGGACTTCGAAACCGTCGAGACGTGCGGTCCGCACATCAAGCAACAGCCAATTGGGAAAGGGAAACTTTGTGCGATCTTCAAAAGCATTTTTGGCCTGAAGGTATTCAACGATCTCTTCGCCCGTAGTGACAAATGTGTAACTGTTGATGTCGATTCGCCGAAAGGCCTCTTGGTAAAGAAACACTTGTTCGGGGACATGTTCGGAAATAAGGACGTGCGTCCTGCGCATAACACTCAATTTGTTCAAACAAGGCGCAAGCGCAATTGCGGTATTATTGGATATTCATCTCAGCGGGAACGACATCCCGGTTGCGGCTTAGCTAAACTAACCAAAAATTTGCTTAACCGCCCTTGTGCAACGGGTCGGTGGGCGGGCACTGGGCGATGGTCCAGAAATGGTGGATCAGGGCCAGGATATCAACCAGTTCCTGTAGGCGCGTCGGCTTGGTGAAGAAAGCGTTGGCGCAAAGCTCGTAGGCGCGAGAGACGTCGTTCGTTTGATTCGAATTGCTCATCACGATCGTAGGCACGACCTTGCACGCCGGGTGTTCGGTGATCCAGTGGAGAACGTCGAAGCCTGTTTTTCGCGGCATTTTAATATCCAGGAGCAACCAGTGCGGAAAGGGATGGACGTTGCGATCTGAGAATTTGCCTGCGCCGCTGAGGTAGTCGATGGTTTGTTCGCCGTCGGTCACGATAAGATAATCGGCAATCCCGATTTTCTGAAACGCGCGCTGGTAGAGAAATGCCTCCGCCTCGTTGTCCTCTGCCACCAGAATTCGCCGTAGCGTTCCCATCCGGTTGTCAACATACTGAGTTATTGAATTGCCGCAATCGGGGAGGTCGATAACTACCTGTCATGTCAAAAGGAGCAACTGCGCTACCGGTTGCGCGGTGGAAGATGTGAAACATGTAAGGCACTAACCGGCCATTCGGGAAAACAAATCCGCACTAGTATTTCAGCGAATCCCTGATGACATTTCTTTTGCGGCGCCGCGCGGCGTTGCTGTCTACTATATACAACATAGGAGACGATGTTGAGCAGCAGGAATTTACTATGACCGCGATGGTGCAGCAACCCGCTGGCGATAAGGCCGTGCCGGGACTTATGGCCGTTCTTTTTCTTGAGGACAATGAGAATGATTTCGAGCTGGCAAGGATTCACCTGGAGAAACTCAAACTCCAAAACCCGGTTTATCGCGTTCGTAATGCCGACGATTTGATGGCTTACCTCCACGGGGCGCGCGAATACCACAACCGCTCGAAATATCCATTCCCGGCGGTCATCGTAATCGACCAGCGATTGCCGAAAACCAGCGGGCTCGATGTGCAAGCGTTGCTCCGCGCCAGTTTGAAATTTCGCACCATCCCGATCATTGCCATCAGCAGCCCCGAACGCATCGCCGCGCTCCAATCGGCCGTCAAACTCGGCGCGGATGGTTATCTAACCAAGCCGTTTCAGGCCGGCGAGTTTGCGCGACACAGTCTCAATCTAAAACTGCCGTTACAATTTGCGCAGGCGGCCGATTAAGCACCGTCAGCGCTTGACTGCATTGGCCGTATCAGAGACGATGCGCGTTCAACCATGCGACCGCTCGTCCTCTACGCTGAAGATGACCCGAACGACATTCTCATCTTCAAACACGCGATCGGAAAACTGCATCTCAACTTCGATTTTCAATTCGTCCATGACGGCAGCATCGCCATTTCGTGGCTGGCCGGCGAGGGCGTTTATGCGGACCGCCACCTGTTTCCTTTGCCGCAATTGGTCATCACCGATTTGAAAATGTCCGAGCAAGGTGGCTTTGCCGTGCTGCGTTTCGTGCGCTTGAATCCGAAACTGCAACACATTCCGGTTATCGTCCACTCGAGTTCGACGTTGAGCACCGACATCGACATGGCGCGGACACTTGGTGCGGCCGAGTACGTTGTTAAAGACACGACGTTCCAGCCGTTGATCAAAAGTTTAGCGCCGTATGCCGAAGGAAAAATTGCCTCAATGCGCGTCGCTTAATGGCTTCGGGCTTTCCTGTATTGAAAAACTCGGTCGTGTCCGAATTGCCCGTAATCGTGCGTTCGTTTATTAGTGTTCACATAACATCGTGAACAAAGCGGTTATTCTATACGCCGAAGATGATCCGAGCGACATTCTGTTCCTGCGCCGAGCCCTTCGCAAAGCGCAGTTGCCGATTGAACTGCTGACCGTTTCCGATGGAGATTTCCTGATCAAATGGCTTTCGGGCGTCGAACCATTTAACAATCGGCGCAATTATCCGATTCCCGAATTGATCATCACGGATTTGAAAATGCCGCTGACACATGGCTTTGAAGTCTTGCGCTGGATTTATCACAGCCGCGAATTTTACCGGATCCCGACTGTGGTTTATTCGACGTCCCAATTTGCCAGTGACAAGGAGAACTCCGTGCGACTGGGAGCGCTTGCTTATTTTGCTAAAACCGCCAATTGCGCGAACCTCGTTGATTTCCTGCGCGGCTGGCTTGCGACACGCCAAATTAACGCCGATGCCGCCTGAGCTGCCGTATTAGTATTCTGCAATTTTCAATGAAGACCGAGTTTATAAAAAAAGGGAAATGCGTCGTGCTTTATGCCGACGATAGTGATGCCGATTCAATGATATGCGAGCGCGCGTTCAAGGCGCACGAGCAACACATCGAGTTCCGCACGGTGCCTGATGGCCGAGCTGTGCTCGATTGGCTGGAGGGAACGGGCCCGTATTCGAACCGCGCTTTTTTTCCAAAGCCATCAGTGCTGGTGCTGGACTCGCAACTGGGCGACATGAGCGGCCTGGAAGTGCTGCAATGGGTTCGCGGCCATGAACGGCTCAAGGAATTGCCCGTTATTCTCTATGTCGGCTCGACACCCACGGATCAACATAGCCTCTACCACGAACTCAATGTCGCGGCGGTGATCGAAAAGGATTCGACCTGTCGCACATTGGTTGATAGCGTCCGCAACCTTGTCGATGGTGAGCTTGTCGGACGATAGAAGGTTAGTCCGTGGTGTTTAAGGCCCCGAACTGAGCCGGAAAAATTTAGCGGCGGATTGGATCGGCAAATCATATGGGCTCGTCGCTCCTTCCACGGTCGCCCACGGACCGCTGACAGAATCGCCTTGTTGCAGCACCAGATTGTCGGCTTGCCAGGTCAGTTGTGCCGAGTAGTTGCTGACGGAGAAAATTTGCAATCGCGCATCCGTTGTTAGAATCGCCGGGGCCGTAAAAACCGTGCCGCACGGCGCAGAGATTCGCGCCTGATATTGGCCGGAATCGCCTGCATTCACGTTCGCAATGTGAAGGGACGGCGAGTGAGAGCCTGAAATTCGGCCGGAATCACTGAGGGGAACTCCGCCAAGATACCAATCGTAGCTCAATGTGCTTCCGAATGGCGCAACGGCATTGACGTTGAAAACGGCAGCGTCGCCGGGTGCGCGATACTGGCTGGCTGGTTGATCGTTGATGAGCGGCGTGTCGAGATACATTAACTCCCACGTATCGCTGCCCGTGAGCGCAGTGTATCCAGCGTAGTAATATCCTCCCTGCACCACCGCGCTGCGTCGCGCCGAATCGAAAGCCATCCCTGGCAGACCGCGTCCGGTCGGAAACGCGGGGCTGCGAACAATATCGGTTGGGTAAGCGTCTTCTAAAACGAGACGATTGAATCGCACCAGGTCATCCGCCACTGGATTGACGTTTCGGAACACGGCTGATTGCGGTGAAAGCGAGACGGCAGCGAAACGGTTGGAATCGTAAACGACGTTGTTGCTAATGATGTTGTCGAGCGCGACCGCCAACGTGTTCTGTTTTTGACCATCGCTGACGCCGCCATTGGTGAGCGTCTGCTGGTCGTTGCTGGAAAAGTTGCTCCAGAGGTAGGTGGAAACAGGATCGGCGTGGGCGCTGAGTTGCGCAATGAAATTGCTCACGTTGATGAAATCTGTTGGGGAAAAATCTGCGCTCAGCGCTTCGTCAGGATAATCAGACCAGGAGTCCGTTACCGAATCGTGGTAGGCCGATCTGGTGCCGCCGTAGGTAAGGCTGCTTCCGTTTTGACGGCCCCCAAAATGAAACGCTCGCTGACGATACGTGT
>JAICXV010000210.1 GCA_025934545.1 Verrucomicrobiia bacterium | reverse complement strand
TCGCGGACCGGATCAGCCGAACTTGCGCGTAAGCCGATGTTGGTCGTAAGCCCGGCGCTGGTCGGAATTCATGCGGCCGAAATCCGGTGTGCCGTTGGCAAAGCGCGGCCAATCGACATGTCCGTTGCTCGACGGTTTCCCTTCGGCGCCGCCATTGCTGCGAGTGGCCGTTGCGATCGGATTGTTGCGGACGTTGACGATCGTCCGTGATGAACCGCCGCCGTAGCTCATTGCCTGGTCGGTCAATTGCAGATCTTTTTCCAAACTGAGCTTGGGTTTGATCCCTTTGCCTTGCAGGACGCCATGGTAGGCGTGGACGGCTTCTTCTGGAGAAATTTTTCCATCGGTGATCAGACGCAGCATCTCGATAAATGCGAGTTGGTGCTCGGCGTTATTGATCTTGCGACCGAACAAGGCCACGCGAGCGCCGTACTTCTGTGCGTCGTGAATCAATTTGAACGCGTCGTAAGTTGTGCCGGCGCTGCCGCCCAGAATTCCGACGACCAGATTGGGATCGTATTGCGCCAACTCTTCCATCGCGCGCGGGCCGTGATAAACAATCTTCAGGAATACCGGTCGGCCCGATTCAGGCACACCGGCGAGGGTGCGAATAATGTTATCATTAATGAATTCACCCAATTTTTCCGGCGCGATGCCGCTATCGACATTCGGGTCGAACACTTCGAGGAAGTGGTTGAACTGCTTGCGCTCGGCTTCCTCGCGAAATTCTTTGTAGGCCTGAATAGTAGCGCGGTCCTGGTCGAGGTCGTTGATGAACGTGACCGAATAAAGGCCGAGGTTTGCGCCCGGAACTTCACCGCCTTCGCGTTCGCATTCGATTTTGCCGCACTGAATATGGTCGATCGAAGCGGAGCGAAATGTTTGGACTGGTTCCCGAGTGTAACAACCGTGGCGCACCGCCCAAACATCAGTCGTGTCATTCGCACGGGCCGCCGGAGTGACGTGCGAGTTTTTAAAAAGACCTTCTTTAATCGTCAGTTGCTCATTCACGTAAGCGGACATGAGCATGATGTCGATCAGGCCCTGGTGCGTGACTTCGCGGATGATGTCGAGGAACTCGGGCAAATTGCGATAGCCGTATTCATCGCGTGTCCAGACTTCCGGCGAGAACTGAGCCGGGCGCATTCCCTTTTTCGCTAGATAGCTGCGAGGACCCGGCGCGCGAACTCCGAACGCCATGTCCGCGTCTTTCGCATCCGCGATGACAAACGCGCGTGAAGCGCGATTCGCTTTTACTTCGGCTAACTTTTTTTCGAGAGACTTCATTTTACTTCGATTCCATCAGACCTTCCAACGCGCGCGCCTGTGCGTCTTTGAGTTTGCTTGGATCGTTGACGGTTGCTTTTAAATCTTTGAGCAATCCATTTTGCAGGCCGTAAATCCAGCCGTGGATGGTGACGTTTTGGCCGCGGTCCCAGGCTGCTTGAACGATTGTGGTCTGACCGACGTTCAGGACTTGCTCAATGACGTTGAGTTCGCACGAGCGATTCACCATGTCCAACTCAGTGGCGCAGTTTGCGATGTGCTTCGGATATTTATGGATGACGTCCTGAACGTGACGCAGCCAATTATCGATCAGGCCAAGCCGTTGGTCGCGCAATGCGGCTTGCACGCCGCCGCAGCCGTAGTGACCGCAGACGATGATGTGTTTTACTTTCAACACGTCGACCGCGTATTGCATGACCGACAAACAATTTAAATCCGAGTGAACGACCACGTTCGCAACGTTGCGATGCACGAATAATTCACCGGGAAGCAAGCCGACGATCTCATTGGCGGGAACGCGGCTATCGGCACAACCAATCCATAGATAGGTCGGCGATTGCTGCTTCGATAGCTTTTCAAAAAACTTGGGATCGTCAGCGTTGATCTGCTGAGACCATTGGCGATTGTTTTCGAAAAGTTGTCTTAGCGGCATAGCTATTTGGATCGTGATAAGATCTGGTCAGTGATTGTTTGGACCAACGCTTCAGCTTCGGCATCCGGCCCACTGCTGTTCGCGGCTTCGGCATTCTGCACGGCGCAACTGACTCCTGGTCGCCATTCGTTGTTGTCACAAAGTTCACATTCTTTGAGGCCGATTCGCGGGTCAGGAATGCCGAGGCCTTGTTTGATGCGGAGCAAATCTTTGAGCTGCTCCGCCGTAAATGTTTTCAAAGGCTGACCGAGTTGTGATGCGACCCAAACGGTGCGGCAATACGCTTCCAAAATTTCCATCTTGAAATAGGCGTCTTCGACACTGACATGGCTCCAGGAAACGGCACCGTGGTTACCCATCAAGACTGTGTTGTGTTTATCAACGAGGTCGGCGACGAGCTTGCCCATTTCGGGAGTGCCGGGCGTGCGGTAAGGCGCGAGCGGAACTTTTCCGATGAACACTTCGATTTCCGGAATCATGCAGGTCGGCGGCTCGACACCCGCAACAGCAAACGCTGTCGCGTGCGGCGGATGGCAATGTGCGGTGGCAAGTGCCTTCGGCTGCTGCTTCATTATCTGCAAGTGCATGAGGATTTCGCTCGTGCGCTTTTTCGTGCCGGCGAGTTGTTTGCCGTCCAAATCGACCAGGCACATGTCTTCAGGTTTCATGAAACCTTTGGAGACAAGTGTCGGCGTGCAGAGCGCGATATCTTCGCCGACGCGAATGGCGATGTTGCCGCCGTTGCCATCAACGTAAGCGCGCTGCCAGAGGCGGCGACCGACGTCGCAAATTTGCAGCTTGAGCGCGTGAATTTCCGGCGAATTGAAAAACGCTTCGATTTCTTTTGGAGAACTTTTTGACGTGACGGGTTTCGCTGACCTTGACGAACTATCACTACCACCGTTACGCGACGGACGCGCAGGTTCGTTTCCATTCTCCAATTCGCGCATGTAGTCGCGGGCCGACGGCGTGAGGATAGCGTCGGCGGGAAGGTGGATGCCCCCGTTCCGCGACATCTCTTCTAAATCTTTAACACTGATAATTTGTTTCATTTGAACGGTGAATAGAAAATGTTATCGACCAACGCCGCGTTAATCGCGTCGATGGGTGCTGGTTTATCGAACGGCTGTGCGGCTTCGCGGCCTTCGACGAAACCAACGGTTTGTCCAACTCCGCCGCCGAGGTCATCGTAAATGACGAGGCTCGGATCTTTGCTCAAACCAGCCGGCGTGTTTTCGCCCTGTTGAAAATGTTCGCGAGTGAATGGACTGATAATAAGCCAACGCGCACCACGGAGTTCATCAATGGTTTTGCTCAGGGTCACACGACCGATGACAGCGCCGAGTCTCATACTGCTACCCCCGGTTCTTTTTCGTCGACAATGCCGACTATCATCCAACGGACGGGACTTTTTTGGTCGCCTACAGCGTTGCGAGCTGCTGCGCCGTCGGAGGAAATGACGACTTGCTGATGCATTCCTGCGCCGTGCGCGTCGATGGCAATTTGCGGCACGCCTTCGGGCTTACCCGTCAGATCGATGGGCTGGCAAATGACAAGGCGCCAGCCCTCGAAGCTCGGGTGTTTCCGAGTTGCGATCAAATTGCCCTCTACGCGAGCTAACAACATAGAATTTAGAAGCTAGGAGATAGGAGATAGATTGCTTTTGCATACGCGTGTAACAAACGAGCGACTTCATCGTAAGCAGCCAACAAAGATTTCGTTTCTCCATATCCCAAGTCTTTCGAAAGAATCAGATAGTAGCGAACTTCTTCCAACGAGCCCTGAGCAATGTTGAAGAAACGTGCTTTATCCTGGATACCGCGTTTAGGAAAACCTTCCGCTATGTTTGCTGGAACAGAAACAGCGGCTCGGCGAAGCTGGGAAGTGAGACCGAATTTTTCGTCGTTCGGGAAAGTCCTAGTGAAACGATAAATATCCAGCACGAACCGATGTGCTTTTTGCCACACAATCAGATCTCCAAAATTTCGTGCCGGTGTTTTCATTTCTATATTCTATCTCCTAGCTTCTATCTCCATCACTCAATAGATCCTCAAATTATCGACCATGATGCAGCGGCGGACGCGGGTGAACGTTCCGGGATTCGTCACGCCTTCGCCGGTCGGAGTCGCAATGGAGAAGCTTAAGTAACCTTCGCCACCAGCGCCCAAACCAGCCATGCACGGGCCGTTTTTGACGAACAACGTTGTGTCCAAAGCTTTGCCCATCGCGGTGATGTTTTCGATATCGTGCGAATGGATGATGGACGTGTGTTTATAATTGTGTTCGGCATCGAGCGAAGCCTGGATTCCGTCTTCGACAGTCTTCACGCGAACGACCGGAATGAACGGCATCATTTGTTCTTCGACCACGAACGGATGTTTGGCATCGGTTTCGGCGAACAAGAGCTGAGTGCCGGCCGGAAGATTGATACCGGCGGCTTTCGCCAACACTGAAGGATCTTTGCCGATGAAATCTTTGTTCACGCTCGGTTCGGCGCAACCGCCCCCGTGGCCAGGTTTGAAGGTGAATGCCGCTTTGGTGAGCGCATCAAGTTGCGAATCGTTCAGGCGAACGGCGCCGTTCTTTTCCATCTGCGACATCAGTTCGTCCGCGATTTTGTCGAGGGCGAAGACTTCCTTCTCACCGATGCAGAGCAAGTTGTTGTCGTAGGCCGCGCCTTTGATGATCGAGGTTGCCGCGCGTTTCATGCACGCGGTGTCATCAACGAGAACGGGAGGATTTCCAGGGCCCGCACAAATGGCGCGCTTGCCGGTTTGCATCGCGGCTTTCACCACACCAGGACCGCCGGTCACGCAAAGCAAACGCACGGCTGGATGCGCACACATTTCTTTGAAGGTGTCGAACGTTGGCGATTCGATGATGCAGAAAACGTTGTCGATGCCGGTCTCGCGCTGAATCGCTTTGTTGAATTCGCGCACGGCCATCGCCGCGCATTTTGAAGCGTTCGGATGCGCGTTGAAAACGACGGTGTTGCCAGCAGCAACCATATTGACCACGTTGCAGGCGAGAGTGGGAATCGAGTGCGTCGAAGGTGTGACTGCGCCAACGACACCGAACGGGGTAAATTCTTCCAGGCTGATACCGTGATCACCGCTGAAACCGCGCGGTGACAACCATTCGATACCGGGCACGTTCTTGATGCCTTGCAGCTTTTCAATCTTGTGATCGAGGCGGCCGATCTTTGTTTCTTCAAGTTCGATTCGCCCCCAGTCAATCGCGTTGGTGTCGCACATCTGTTTCACGATGTCGATGACCTTGCGACGCGCAGCGACGCCACCTTGCTGCAATTTTGTGAACGATGCAGCGGCAGCTTCACACGCTTCAGCGGCGGTTTGGAAGACGCCGTTTTGGCCACCGCGCGAGGCAACTGCAGGAGCGCCGTTACCATTGTTCTTACCATGACATCCGCAATCCTGCTTTGGCTGATAGGCGG
>JAICXV010000192.1 GCA_025934545.1 Verrucomicrobiia bacterium | reverse complement strand
ATAAATCAATCTATCCGTATTCGTTGATATAACGAATCTCATTACGAGTGGTGGAGGGACTGGCCCGATGAAACCACGGCAACCGGTGACGAAGGCGTTCGTTACGACAGGTGCCAAATCCAGCTCGGAACAAACCGCGAGAGCGATTGTCCCGGGAAAAGATGAGAAGAGCGCAGATGCTTTAGCCTCTTCTCCTCGATGAGAAGGGGTTTTTTATTGCCCCGACGCGAAACCGAGCGGCGCCATGCGTCGCACTGAAAGTTTTATGGAAAAAGCAACTGGCTTCATGAAGGCGCTGAAGTGCCGCGAGTGCGGACGTGAATATCCGCTGACCGCCAACCACGTCTGCGAGTTCGATTTCGGACCGCTCGAAGTCGCTTACGACTACGACCGTATTAAAACCTCCATGACACGCGAGGTCATCGAGTCCCGGCCCAAAAGCATGTGGCGTTATCGCGAATTGTTACCGGTCGCGCACGATCCGACCGTTGGTCGCGAAGTTGGTTTCACCCCGCTCATTAAAGCCGATCGTTTGGCGCGCCGTTTTGGCATCCGCGAATTGTGGATCAAGAATGACACCGTCAATTATCCCACGCTCTCTTTCAAAGACCGCGTGGTCAGCGTCGCGCTGAGCCGCGCGCGTGAACTTGGTTTCACCACCGTCGCCTGCGCTTCGACCGGTAACCTCGCCAACTCCGTCGCCGCGAACGCTGCGTCCGCTGGCCTCAAAGCCTACGTCTTTATTCCGTCCGACCTCGAACAAGGCAAAGTTGTTAACTCGCTGGTTTATGGCGCGACCGTCGTCGGCATCAAAGGTCATTACGATGAAGTGAATCGCTTGTGCGCGGAAATCGCCGGCAAATATCAATGGGCGTTCGTCAACGTGAACATGAGGCCCTATTACGCCGAAGGCTCCAAGAGCATGGGCCTGGAAATTCTGGAACAGTCCGGCTGGAAAATTCCGAATCATACTGTCATTCCGATGGCCTCCGGTTCCTTGCTGACGAAAGTGCACAAGGCATATCAGGAAGCGATCAAACTGGGACTGGTCTCCGAGGCGAAATACCACATCCACGGCGCGCAACCCTCTGGTTGCTCACCGATTTCTGTCGCGCAAAAGGCCGGACTCGATTTCTTCAAACCAGTCAAGCCGAACACCATTGCCAAATCGCTCGCCATCGGCACACCTGCCGATGGTTTCTATGCCTTGAAAGTCATGAAAGAAACTAACGGTCATGCGGACGATGTCACCGACGACCAGATTCGCCAGGGCATCAAAGACCTTGCCGAATGCGAAGGCATTTTTTGCGAAACAGCCGGCGGCGTCACAGTGGCGGTCGCCCGGAAACTTATTGCCAGTGGTCGCATTCCGGCGAATGATTCCGCCGTTCTGTGCATTACCGGCAACGGACTCAAGACATTGGACGCTGTTGTCGGCCACGTCGGTGAGACGCGCGAAATCCGGCCGAGCTTGCGCGAATTCGAAAGCTTGCTCGAAACTGAAAACCGCACCGTTAACGCTTAATTGAAATTTTTATGGCAGTAAAAGTACGAATCCCTACTCCGTTGCGTAAGCTGACGCACGATGAAGAACTGGTGTCAATCGACGCAACCACCGTTGGCGGCGCATTCACCGAATTGCAAAACCGCTATCCCGGGATCAAGGAACGGCTCGTTGACGACACTGGTAACGTCCGAAAATTCGTCAATGTTTATGTAAACGAAGAGGACATCCGCTTTTTGCAAAACCAGCAGACCGCTCTCAAAGACGGCGACGAAATCAGCATCATTCCCGCAATCGCCGGCGGTTAATTTCAGGAGGACACATGGCCAAAACGAAATCTAAAAAAGCAGCAGGCAACGGCAGTCAACCGCGTCAGGCCCGTTTTTGGCTGATGTATCCGCCGAAGCTCATCACTAATCCCGTCATCTGGGAGCTTGGCCACAAATTTCCTGTCATGACCAACATCCGCCAGGCCAGCGTCACCGATGAAATCGGTATCGTTTGTCTTGAACTCGACGGCAAACGCGATGACGTCAAAGCCGCCGTTGCGTGGCTTGAAAAGCTCGGCGTCAAAGTCGAGCCCGTCGAAATCAACGTCATCGAGAGCTGATTTTACATCAGCTCGCGCATGCGCGTGAGCAGCTTTGGAATGCCGGTGGCGGGATTTTCGGCTGATTCGTATTCGAGCGCCAGGTAACCCTGATAGTTTGCGTCGCGCAGAATTTTCATGAGGCGGCGCAAATCAGCGGGGACTTTTTCCTTCTCGTGTCCCTTTGGATGGATCTCACCTTTGAAATGGACGTTGATCGCATACGGAGCAATTTGTTCGAGAGAATCGTAAGGGTTGACCGTTTGGAAATTCGCGGTGTCACAGTTGATGCCCAGCCAGGGACTATCCACGCTTTTGACGATATGAATAATTTGTTCCGGTTCGGCGACGATACCGTGATGATTCTCCAGCCCGAGCATGATTCCTTTTTTACCGGAATATTCGCAGCATTCCTTCAACGCCGCGATGCAGCGCTCGGTCGCGACTTGCGGATCGCTTTGCTTGGACATCCCCGCAAAAACACGGACATAACGCGCTCCAAAAAATTCCGCGTGGTCGACCCATTTTTTAGCCAGCTTAATCTGCTCCGGCATTTTGTCATCCGGCACGGTGAAATCATTTCCGACCGATGTGCCGCTCGCGGCAATGCACCGCATGTGCATGTGCCGTTTGAAGCGCGCCATCCAAGCCGTGTCCATGTCCTTCGGAAAATAATAGGACGTCAATTCCGCTCCGTCGCAGCCATGGTCGGCGCAATAATCGATAAATTGAAACATGTCCATTTTGTGGGCCGAAAGCGCACTACGCCACGAATAGGCGCACATGCTCAATTTGAATCGCGGCGAACCGGCGCGTTCGAAACCTTTTGGTGCGACAAAGTGCTTCGAAGGTTTTTGTTCGGTAGCACAGCCTTGCAACGCGGCAATGCCGCCTAGAGCAACACTGGCATGGACAGAGGTGCGGAGAAATTCACGGCGATTCATATAGTTGAGATACCAGAGACGCCCTCTCCTGCGCAAATGTTACGTGACGCCCGCCCATCGTCTTCCTAAGCTGCGCGCATGTTCGGACGGACCATGGTGCTGCTTCTGGCTCTGGTGCAATTCAGTTACGCCGCACCGCAGATTTTTCGCGTCGCCACTTACAATCTGGAGAACTATCTCGATCAACCCTCCGGCCATCGCAAAGCAAAATCGCCAGAGGCCAAAGCACACGTCTGCCAAAACATCCTCGCCATCAAACCCGACGTTATCGCATTACAGGAAATGGGAACGACCAACGCGCTCATGGAACTGCAAGCGTGTCTCAAAACCGGCGGATTGGATCTGCCCTTCTGGGAACATGTCGAGGGCCACGACACCAACATTCACCTCGCTGTCCTGAGCAAGTTTCCATTCACGTTGCGACAACCGCATACAAACGACGCATTCCTGCTCGGTTCACATCGTCATTTCGTCAGTCGCGGCTTTGCCGAAGTCGAAATCGAAGTGAATACCAACTATCATTTCACACTCATCGCTGCGCATTTAAAATCCCGCGTGCTCGTTGCCACTGGCGACGAAGCGGAAGAACGTTTGCAGGAAGCCACACTGCTCCGCGAACTGATTGCAAGGCGTCTCACCGCCAACCCGAATTTAAATTTGGTCGTGCTTGGCGATTTCAACGACATCCGCGATTCGGCTCCGCTAAAAACAATTATTGGCAACGACGCGAACCCTCTATTCGATCTGCGTCCTGCCGAACGTCCCCATCCTGCGCATATTCCCAGCGACGAACACGCCGTCACCTGGACCTATCACTTCGCCAAACAAGACGTCTACAGCCGCATCGATTACATATTCGTCAGCCGCGGCATGTCTCGCGAATGGCTGAACGAGGACACATATGTTTTCAATCCGCCCGATTGGGGGCTCGCCTCTGATCATCGACCAGTCGTTGCTGATTTTGTCGCGGAAGAGCGCTAGGAGCGCGGACTTCAGTCCGCTTCGCCCTCGAACGAATCACTGCCGAAGGTGATTTTCATCGTTGCAGTGCCGCATCGCTGAAGCGGATTAAAGTCCGCGCTCCTATTCTTGACCTTTGCGCCGCAATATCGAAAGCTGTTACGACCTTGGAAAATATCAAAAAGCTCGACGAACTGAAGATTGACCGCAGTCGCGCCCGGGATCCGTTGCCTTGGGGCAAAATCCTTTTAGTAATTCTCATCCTCGCCATCGTCGGCTGGGCTGCGTTCGCCTTCGCTACACGCACAGGTGTTCCCGAAGTTAAAACTTTCACTGTTGCAGAACCTGCGACTGGCAGCGGTGGTTCGCAAACAGTTCTCAATGCATCCGGCTACGTCACCGCGCGCCGGCAGGCGACGGTTTCTTCCAAGATAACCGGTCAGGTTATCGAAGTGAATTTCGACGAAGGCCAAACCGTTCAAACCGGCCAGGTCCTCGCGCGTGTGGACCCTTCGAACATCCAAACCGGTCTGGACCATGCGAAGGCGCAACTGTCCGTCGCCAAAACCGCCGTCGCCGAAACTTCCACGCAATACGAACAAGCCAAAAAGGACCTCAAGCGAACGTCCGATTTGTTCGAGCACAAAATCGCCACTCAATCCGAATTGGACAAAGCTCAGTCCGATGCCGATGCCTTGCACGCACGCTTTGAACGCCAGCAAGCCGAGATCATTGTTGCGCAACGCGAGGTCGCCACCTGGCAACAGCAGCTCGATGATACTGTCATTCGCGCCCCATTCCCTGGCGTGATCGTTTCAAAATCGGCGCAACCCGGCGAAATTATTTCGCCGATGTCCGCCGGCGGCGGTTTCACCCGCACCGGCATCGGCACCATTGTCGACATGGCGTCGCTTGAAATTGAAGTCGACGTCAACGAGAACTACATCAACCGCGTCGAGGCCGGTCAGCCGGTCGACGCTGTGCTCGATGCCTACCAGGACTGGCATATTCCGTGCAAGGTCATCGCGATTATTCCGACCGCCGATCGCCAAAAAGCAACCGTCAAAGTCCGCATCGGCTTCGACAAACTCGACAAACGCATTCTGCCCGATATGGGTGTGAAAGTTTCCTTTCAACAAAGTGCCGACCACCCGGCCCAGGTCAGCGGCCTTGTCATTCCCAAAAGCGCATTGCGCAAAGATGGCCAGCAGGACATCGTCTTTGTCGTCGCGGACAATAGGTTGGAACGGCGCGCGATCAAAACCGGCGGCGATCGCGGCGACGAAGTGACGGTGCTTTCAAATTTGAAAGGTGGCGAAAAAGTCGTCGTTGAAGGACCGGAAAAGTTGAAAGACGGCGACCGGGTGAAAGAAGCAAAGCTCTGATATGAGCACCGCTCTGCTCCAAATTAAAGACGTCGACAAAGTTTTCCGGCGCGGTTCGGAGGACATTCACGTTTTGCAAAACCTCAACCTCGAAGTGCCGCAGGGCGAGTTCCTCGCGTTGATGGGCCCGTCCGGCTCCGGCAAAAGCACGTTGCTGAATCTAATCGGCGGCCTTGACCGACCAACCAGAGGTGAAGTCGTCATCGGCGGCGAAACGATTGCTGACTTGAACGACCGCCAACTCGCTGCCTGGCGGTCGCGCCATATTGGTTTCGTTTT
>JAICXV010000724.1 GCA_025934545.1 Verrucomicrobiia bacterium | reverse complement strand
CTCGCGCAACGACCTGCTCCACAACGGGAATAACATAGCGAACTTCCTCGGGAATTGATTCGCGCCCAAGCGAAAATCGCACAAGCGAATTGGCGGATTTTTTGTCGACGCCGAGGGCGGTGATGACATGCGAGGGCTCCAACGAGCCAGCCGAACACGCCGAACCGCTCGACCCGCAAACGCCTTCAATATCCAGACCCGCTAGCAGCGTGATGCTGTCCGCGCCATCAACTGTGAACGCAATCGTATTGCTGAGCCGCCTCGTTTGGGAACCGCGCAGGTGAACACCGGGAATTTGTGAAAGCGCTTTAGCGAGGTCGTTCGTTAAACCAAATAATTTTTCGCGCGGAAAGACCGGCGCTTTTACAAAGCGCTCCATCGCTTCCGCCAAACCGATCACCGCAGGGAGGTTCTCTGTGCCGGCGCGACGCTCGTTTTCATGGCCGCCACCGAAAATGATCGGGTCGGGATGAAGCGGTGATTTGATGTAAAGCGCGCCAATGCCTTTTGGACCATGCAACTTGTGGGCGCAAAAGGAAACGAGGTCCGCGTTGAACTGATGAATGTTTTCGAATGGTTCCTTGCCGAACCATTGGACGGCGTCGGTGTGAAAAACTATTCCACGCTCACGGCATATCGCGCCGATTTCGGCAATCGATTGAACCGTGCCGATTTCGTTGTTCGCGGCCATGGTCGAAACGAGTGTCGTGTCAGCTCGAATCGCTTTCTTAACGTCTTCTGCATTTATCAGCCCTTCTTTGTCGACGGGGACGTAAGTGACCGAAAAGCCCTCTTTCTTTTCCAAATATTGAAAGCAATGCAGCACGGCGTGGTGCTCGATGGTCGAAGTAATGAGATGCTTGCCCTTTTGCGCAAGCGCCCGAGCCGTACCGAATATCGCGAGGTTATTACTCTCGGTGCCGCCGCGGGTGAAAATGACTTCGCTGGGGTTGCGGTGCCAAGCGTTAGAAACGCGATCGCGTGCGTCGTCGAGGATAGAGCGAGCACGTTGCCCGATGTGATGGACCGACGAAGGATTGCCCCACACCTCGCCTAAATACGGCAGCATCGCCTCGCGGACCTTCGGGTCCAAAGGCGTCGTCGCGTTGTAATCGAAGTAGATTGTTTTCATCGTGCAACAGGTTCGTTGACGACGATGCGAACATCGTGTCCATCCACAACTTGGTTTGTTCGCTTCGTGAAGTCCACCTCGACCAACGGTTGTTCTTCCGACAAATCGATTTCAGTGTGGTGAAAGGACACTGACAAGGCATTTCCCATGGCAACACGCTTCAATCGATTACGATGGCACCGCAACCAACACCACTCACCTTGAAAATCGACATACCAGCCGTGCACATCGATATGGCGCAACCCTCCGAGCTCTCGATCGGCAATTATCAGCAAATCCCGATCGCCGGAATTCAATTCAATGCAAAGCGCAACGTCGGTATCGCTATGCTCCCCTGATCCGTCATCAAGCGGCACGCGGTTAATCCTTTTGATAACAGAACGGCCTTCGAACGGTTCCAGCACGCTGACAAAAGTTGAGCTCAGTGGAGACGGGCCCGTTTTGCGGGTGATCAAACACGGGATCCAGTTTTCAATTTTGTCGGGACGCGGTTCGATTTGGGTCATGGTCGCCGTCCACGCTTCGTTGGTGATGACATCGACGCCTTGCGAAAAATCGGTGTAGCGCATGCGCACGTTTGTTTTTGGCGGGAGCAGATGGAGCCGATCTTCAACGTTCCATTCGGCGCTCCAACCTGTCGGTGGATTTGTGGCGATCGCGAAATTGCGCAGTTGCCCGCCAGCGACTGGATCTTTGTCCGTGGGCTGCAGATTAAGATTGCTGGTCGTCAGCGTGGCATACGGGCCGTAGACGAACTTATAATGGGCGGCGCCGGCGACGGTGCGGAAAATATCGAGGACGTAAAAGTTTTTGTCGTCGACGTCGATCAAAGCGGCGGTGCGTTCGTATTGTTT
>JAICXV010000725.1 GCA_025934545.1 Verrucomicrobiia bacterium | reverse complement strand
GTCACTGTCGGCCATCATACGCGGACGCTGTCCGTTGCGGACCCGAAAAAACGCGCAGCGGCGACGGAAGCGCTGAAGGCGGCGTTGCGCGATGCCAAGGCCTACGGCGCGACTTCCGTTTTATGTGTGGCGGGTCGGGTTGATGAAGCGGTGCATTATCGCGACGCTTACAAACGCACGCAGGAAGCGATCAAACCGGCCGTGCCGCTGGCAGAAGATCTTGGCGTGAAGATCGCCATTGAAAATGTTTGGAATAATTTTTTGCTCAGTCCACTGGAGATGGTGCGCTTCGTTGATGAATTCAACAGTCCGGCGGTCGGATGCCATTTTGATGTCGGCAATTGCATGAAACTCGGTTGGCCGGAGCACTGGATTCAGGCGCTCGGCAAACGCATCCAGAAAGTGCACGTCAAGGAATACAGCCAAAAGAAAATGTGGAAGGACGGTGTGCCTAAAGGATTCAATGTCGAGTATCTGGAAGGCGATAACGACTGGGCGGCGATCATGAAGGGCTTTGATGAGATTGGATACGACCGCTGGTTCATTGCGGAACCGGCGTATCGTCCGGCAAACGTCGCACCGCTGGAGCGCCTGAAACAAATTTCAGAGCGGATGGATAAGATATTTGCAGCTTAGAGTGGAGCCCGACGCGCACTCGATGCGCTTCGCAACATTCCGACCTACTCTTTTTTCGCAGCGGCTTCGACGGCGTCGCGAATGGTTTGCTTGAACTTCTCAACGCCTTCATCAAACGCGGCGGAAATCGGCATTACTGACACTTTGCGGATTTTGCGTTTGAAGGTCTTCAAGTTTTCTTCGGAGACGGCTTCGTCCATTTTGTTGGCGACGACCATGCGCGGTTTTTCGAGCAGAGTCTCATCATACAATCCGAGTTCGTTTAACAATTGCTTATAGTCGTCCCAGGGTTTGCGCCCATCTGTCCCTGCCATGTCGAGCAAGAGCACGATAACTTTGCAGCGTTCGATGTGGCGCAAGAACGCGTGGCCGAGGCCGACGTTGTTGTGTGCGCCTTCGATCAACCCGGGCACATCGCAAACGGTCAGGCGCGCGAAGTCCTGGTATTCGACAATCCCGATTTGCGGATGGAGGGTCGTGAACGGATACGGCGCGACTTTGGGGCGGGCTTTGGAAATGGCCGTGAGCAAGGTTGATTTGCCGGCGTTCGGATAACCGACGAGGCCGACTTCGGCGATGATGCGCAGCTCAAAACGAAATTCGCCCTCGGTGCCATGCTCGCCGGGCTGTGCGAAACGCGGGGTTTGGCGGCGCGCGGTCGCGAAGTTTCGATTTCCCAAACCGCCTCGGCCGCCTTTGCACAAAATAAATTGCTGGCCATTCTCGGTGAGGTCGGCGACCAATTCGCCTTCTTCACGCGGCTTGGTGGATTCGTTCTCCTCCTCGGACAAATCGATTTCCATGGCTCGTTCACCGCCGGCGCGCCGGATGACGGGACGGTTGCTGGAACTAGTCATGAACGCAGGCTTTTCAGCCGGCGGATTTTCGTCATCGTTCCCCTCTTCGTCGTCCTCACTTGGAGTTGTATCGCGCAGTTTCCAAACAAGCGTTCCGCAAGGCACTTTGATGACGAGATCTTTACCGGCGTGTCCATCCATGCCTTTGCCCATGCCTGCTTCGCCGTTTTCGGCGATGAGCCGGGGTGTGTAGAATTGGTTGATGAGGTTATTGAGGTCGTGATCGGCCTGCAAAATCACATTGCCGCCGCGGCCTCCGTTGCCGCCGCTGGGTCCGCCTTTCGGACGAAATGTTTCGCGCAGGAAGGCGACGCAGCCTTTGCCGCCGTGGCCGGCACGGGCGTAAACTTTAACTTCATCAATAAACACGAAGGGAAGTTAGAGCCTCCTTAGGTCGTCTGCTACTGAAAAAAACCAATACAAGTCCGCCTCACTACCTCAGCGACTACGACAATCAGGCTTGCGCCGCGGGGTCGTCG
>JAICXV010000572.1 GCA_025934545.1 Verrucomicrobiia bacterium | reverse complement strand
GTGTGCAGAATAATCGGCCGACCGGATAATCCGCGCTGGTTTAACGGTTGATCAATAATAGCTAACCCAACGCCCGGATGGGTGATGCTATAGATTTCGTAGGCGGTCAGCGCACGGCCATATATTTGAATCTCGTCCAATGTGCCGATGAACGGCTGACCATTGTTCATTACGCTAGTCGATTCTAAACCAATAACGGCGCCTGTGTTTGGATCGGTTATCGCAACGATGAAGCCCTCGCCCATTCGCCCGGTACCGCACACGCAGGGCACCGGTTGCGAAATGACCTGCACTTCGTCAACGACCCATGGAGTGCCGTCTGGCAACATAACGGGAAGCGGAGGAGAGCAATCGCTGTAGACTGGAACTTCGTTCGTTACCGTGTAGGGCACATCAGGAAGGTTGAGAATGGAAGTAGTCGAAGTTTTGCCCGCTATGACACCATCGATAAACACATAGAGATCAGTTTTGTAGCGTTCGCACACCACATGATGAAATGTGCCATCGTTCACGCGGGTTAAGCTGGTGACGTCGGCAACATTGTCGACCGTGGCCGCAACACCGCTGTCGGAGCGAATCACGCAACGGATAAATCCGTTAGAAGTGACAGTTACGGCAAAGCCCCTGCCGAAATAATATGTATCCATCTTGTTCAGCAGGCCTTGCTCGGCTGTGCTGGTCGTTTGGATCCAAAACGCAATCGCGAAATCGTTGGTGTGAAAAGCGGTAACGTTTGTTCCGAAATCAATGGACCCATTGCCGTCGAAATTGAACGCCTGGCCAACGTCGCCGGGGATGAACGTCACGTCCTGATTGCCGCTGCCATCCAGCGAGGTGAGGGTGCCGTTGGCAATGCCGACGCTGTCGGTGGCATCGCCTTCACCCGACCATTGGTGGAGAAGACCGCTTGCGGCGTGTGCCGATGCGACTGTGACAAGCAAGCAGAACAGGGCGAGGATTTTTTTAATAAGAACCATTTTCATAGGTGCTTTCCTTTCCAACTAGGGGTCGGGAAAAACACTAAAGCGACAGTTCTATTGACTGCAAGACTAAATTATTGACAGCTTCGGTCGACTAAATCGGCGTTACGACTTCACCAACCGCTGGCGAATATCGTGAAGCTCCTTACGGCGCTCGTCGCTGACCTTCGGATATTGCGGTTTGAGCGATTCAATCGTTTCCAGGATGACTTGAGAAATGATGAGCCGCGCATCGGCTTTGTCGTCGGCCGGCACAATAAACCACGGAGAATGCTCAGTGCTGGTCGCGGTCAAACATTCTTCGTAAGCGCACATATATTCTTTCCAAAAACCGCGCTCTTTCAGGTCGTCGGGACTGAATTTCCAATTTTTCTCGGGATTATCGATGCGTTTGAGAAAGCGCTTGCGCTGCTCGTCTTTCGAGAGGTGCAAAAAGAATTTGATGATGCGTGTTCCGTTGCGATAGAGATGCTGTTCGAAATCGCGGATGGATTGATAGCGATGCTTCCAAATTCTATCGTCGTTCTTACCTTCGGGGATGCGCTCAGCGGCGAGAATTTCTTTGTGCACGCGCACGATCAGCACTTCTTCGTAATATGACCGGTTGAAAATTCCGATGCGGCCACGTTCGGGTAAAGCCCGCGCCGAACGCCACAAAAAATCGTGCTGCAATTCCTCAGCGCTGGGGTGTTTGAAGCTGAACACCTGGCAACCCTGCGGGTTAACGCCGGACATGACATGCTGAATCGCGCTGTCTTTTCCCGCCGCGTCCATAGCCTGGAAAATGATGAGCAGCGCATGTTCGCCGTCGGCGTAAAAAACCCGCTGCAGTTTGCTCAAGTGTTCGATATGATCGCGCAATAAATCGTGATAACGAGCCTTTGTCTGGCACAACGGTTTGATGCGCGTGGGCCATTTCTTTAAGTTCACTTTGCAATCTTCCGCGACGCGATAGCGCTTGATTGGGATTTTCATCGACGCAGTCAATATAATGCACGAACGGCGGAATTTGCGAATCAGGGAGGTGGAGCGGGTAGAGGGAATCGAACCCTCGTATGAAGCTTGGAAGGCTTCCGTTCTACCATTGAACTACACCCGCTACAGGTGTGGCCAAGAGTTTACGGTTTAATGTTGAAAGTTCAAGCGACAACTGACGGAGCGCGGACTTCAGTGCGCTTTAGCGTCGAACGGTCTTCCAGACACGGATGCGAAGCGGACTAAAGTCCGCGCTCCTGGAACAATCACAACCATTTAGTCGTTCTTCACATTTCGCGCAGCGCCGGCGCAATCTGCATCCGCGCGGCGCGAATAGCGGGGAAGAGTCCACCGAAGAACCCGATAATTGCCGCAAAGACGGCGCCTTGAATGAGCAATTGTGGTGTAACCGCGAATGCAAACGCCACCTGCGTGAAGCTTTGGAAATTCATCGTCGCGGCTTGATAGCCATCAAACAACAAGTAGGCCGCACCACCGCCAATGATGCCGCCGACGACCGCCAGCACCAACGACTCGATCAACACCGAGATGATCACCGGCGCAGTCCCGAAACCCAAAGCGCGCAACGTCGCGATCTCACGCGTCCGCGCCGCCACGGCCGAATACATCGTGTTCAAGGCGCCGAACACTGCGCCGATCGCCATGAGGATCGCTATAGAGAAGCCAAGCTTGGTGATAATGTCGGACATCACGCGCGATTGATCGGCATAATACTCGCTCTCACTCTTTACGACGACCTTCATCCGCGGGTCGGACGTAAGTTCGTCGTCAAACGCCTGATATTCGCTCGCGGATTTCAATTTACAATAGATTGATTGGAACGTGCTGCCGCGATGATAGGTCTGTTGAACCAATGGTGCGTCCGCCCATATTTCAGATTCCGCAACGCCGCCGTTGCTACTGAAGATCCCAACGACAGT
>JAICXV010000510.1 GCA_025934545.1 Verrucomicrobiia bacterium | reverse complement strand
GCTGGATCGATCTCGCGCACGTCCTGGCGGCATTAAATGTGCGATTTCATTCGATGTACTGCGCGCGTAACACTGGGGAATATCATTATTTCACCGCACCACTGGCCGACATCGAGAAGGTTGCGAATTTGATTTATCGCTCGCTGGCATCGCTACACCGGCCATCGCGTTACATCACCATGACAACGTCCGCCGGCAAAGTTTCCATTCTGGGAACAGCCGAGGTGAACGGCCAGAAGGCGTTCGCGTTGAAATTCAACGAGAGTCGGAACATGGAGTGGATGGACAAAGTATTTCTTACGAAGTTCGACCCGAACGAAACCCGTGTGGACAAGCTCGTTCCATTCGACACAAATAAGTTTTTCTTCGAGGACGAATTGCATGAAATCGAAAACGAATTGAGCGATGTGCAAAAGAAATATGTTGAGCAAGTGAAGAACGAAGGCGGCAAATGATCGACAAACGAGTTGCGTCTCTCGCTTCAGCAGTAGCCGATATCCGCGATGGCGCGAGTATCATGATTGGTGGATTCGGCGAGGCAGGCAGCCCGATCGAACTGATTCACGCGCTCATCGACCAGGGCGCCCGCTCGTTAACAGTGATCAGCAACAATACCGGGAGCGGACGTGTCGGCCTTGCCGCTTTGATCGCCAATGGGCAAGTCGCAAAAATGATTTGTTCCTATCCGCGTAGCGTAAACTCAATGGTATTCCCGGAACTATATCGCGCCGGAAAAATCGCGTTGGAACTCGTCCCGCAAGGAACGTTGGCAGAACGAATTCGCGCAGGAGGTGCAGGTATTCCAGCCTTTTTCACCGCAACCGGCGTCGGAACGGTCCTGGCAGAGGGCAAGGAATTACGACGATTCGCTGAGCGCGACTATCTGATGGAACTTGGACTGCGCGCGGATTTCGCGCTGATAAAGGCGGAGGCAGCAGATCGTTACGGCAACCTCGTTTTCAACAAAACCGCGCGAAACTTCGCGCCGATCATGTGCATGGCCGCGCAAACGACCATCGTGCAGGTAAAAAAAATCGTAACCGCCGGTTCGATTGATCCAGAAATCGTGGTGACGCCGGGGATTTTCGTCAACCGCGTCATCGTCGTCGCCAAACCAGCGCAGGAATCGCAACTTGTTAAAGAAGAGCGGTGTTACCCATGAAGACCAAAACTCTCGGATGGTCGCGCGAAGAAATGGCGAGCCTTGTTGCCGCAGACATTCCCGACGGCGCGTATGTAAATCTTGGAATCGGTATCCCCGAATTGGTCACGCAATTTGTGCGGCCCGGGAGTGAGGTGATTTTCCAAACCGAAAACGGATTATTGGGAATGGGGCCGTCGCCTTGCGCGGGGCTGGAAGACGCCGAGCTGGTCAACGCCGGTAAAAAGGCGGTTACCGCGATTCCAGGCGCTTGTTATTTTCATCACGCCGACAGCTTCGCAATGATCCGTGGCGGGCACATTGATATTTGCGTGCTCGGCGCGATGCAGGTTTCCGCTGAAGGCGATCTGGCTAACTGGTCCACGGGCGAACCGGATGCAATTCCCGCCGTCGGCGGGGCGATGGACCTCGTTGCGGGCGTCAAAAACATTTTTGTCGTAACCGAACACACGACAAAAACGGGCGAGCCGAAAATCGTTTCCAAGTGCACTTACCCTTTAACCGCTAAAGCAGTTGTCGATCGCATCTACACGAATCTGGCTACCATCGAAGTGACTTCGCGCGGATTGGTGGTGACCCAACTCGCGCCTGGGGTCAGTTTCGATTATGTCCAGGACAAGACCGGTGCTGTCCTTATCCCAGGACCGCAGGTCGCGGCGGGGGGAGAATCATGACTGCAGCCACATCCAAGAGCAGCATTCTCTATGAGCGCGCTTTGCGCGTGTTGCCGGGCGGCGTCAGCCGTAATGCTGCCTTGCGCCAGCCGCATCCTCTCTACGCACAAAAAGCCCAAGGCTGCTACGTCACCGATATTGAAGGCGTGCGGCGGATCGATTTCACAAACAACATGGCCTCGCTCATTCATGGCCATGCGCATCCAGTCATTGTCGAGGCAGTTACTCGGCAGTTGCAACGCGGGACAGCTTTTGCGGCAGCGACGGAAGTTGAGGTTCTTTGTGCGGAGCACATTTGTGCCAGAGCGCGAGGTTTCGAAAAGATTCGGTTCGTCAATTCCGGCACCGAAGCAATCATGTGCTGCCTCAAAGCGGCGCGCGCATTTACTGGCCGTCCGAAAATCGCAAAGGTCGAAGGCGCGTATCACGGTATCTATGATTACGCTGAAGTGAGCCAGACCGCGAAGCCCTCGAATTGGGGCGATGAGAGACTTCCGAATCGAATTCCAGTCACGCACGGCACCCCGCAAGGCGCGCTTGATGACGTCGTTATCATTCCCTATAATGATAGCGAAACTGCTCTCGCCCTGCTCGATCAGCACAAAGACAGCCTGGCAGCGGTGTTGGTTGATCCGCTCCCGCATCGTGTCGGCCTGATTCCGGCTTCGAACGAATTTATTTCCAGGTTGCGGCAATGGACGACGGCCCATGGCGCGTTGCTGGTGTTCGATGAGGTCATCACTTTTCGAAGTGAATATGGCGGCGCGCAGCAGTGGTACGATGTGCGCCCTGACCTAACCGCGTTGGGAAAAATAATCGGCGGTGGGTTTCCAGTTGGGGCAATTACGGGCCGGGCCGATGTGATGAACGTTTTCAATCCGCTCGCGGAAAAAGTTTTGTTCCCCCATTCCGGAACGTTCTCCGCTAATCCGATTACGATGACGGCTGGATTGGTCGCAATGGAACTTTTCGATAAAGCGGCGGTTGCCAGGCTCAATCAACTCGGCGACCAGGCACGTCACCAGCTTGACGAAGCTATCCGCTGCGTAGGAATTCCGGCGTGTGTTACCGGTCGTGGATCAATGTTCCGTTTGCATTTCAAAGCACAGGAACCGCGAAATTACCGGCAGGCATTCGTGGGCGCCGAAGAAAATCGGCTGATGAAAATGCTGCTCGAGCATCTGAACGAAAATCACATCATGCTCATCAGCACCGGCACCGGCGCGCTTTCCACACCGATGAGCGCCAGCGAAATCGACGTTTTGTGCGAAGCGGTGCGTCGCGGGTTGGAGAAGATAAAAGACAGGTTGTCCAACGGCCATCCGAAATCGCATGCGACAGGGGGCTTTTCATGAACCACGCTTTTGTATGCGATGCCATTCGCACACCCATTGGAAAATATGGCGG
>JAICXV010000779.1 GCA_025934545.1 Verrucomicrobiia bacterium | reverse complement strand
TTATCCCAACGGCCATTTTCGCCACGGGCAAAAGGCTAATGTGACCTTCGCGGACGGGCATGTGGGGCTGGAAAAGCCGGTAGACGGGTCGATGGATCAGCGGTTGCCGAATTTGTGGATTGGGAGATTGAGGCCAGAGATCCTTGTGGTCCAATGAATTTACGAATTGCGAGCGTGCTGGTCGAAGAAACGTCAGTCGTCCAGCTTCGGTTTTGGAATCGTAATGAAATTTCTGGTGACCTGAAACAGGATGGAACCCGGGATAGCGCAGGCGAGAAGTCCGGCGGCAATCATAGGTAAAAGGCCGTGCATCAGTCCGACCAGTGACATGATTGCTCCAATAATCACAATCGGAGCGCACGCAACCCATACCGTCACCAAAATTATCGGCTTGGGACGTCCGCGAACAATGCCGCGGTACATGAATCCCCTGGCAATGGCGGATTCAAATGGACCCATGACCGAAGTGTTGAATGGGGCGCCGCAGTTTTTGCACCATTCGCGCTCCGGGAGGTTCGGAAAAAGACAGACGCTACAAATACAAGCTTCCTCGCCTGAGGCAACATCTGACTCAGGAACCTCGGGTTCTCGTTCGGCGGCGGCTCGCGCCTGTGCCTCTCGGGCTTCCTCTTCAAGTGCTCGGTTTTTTTCTTCTGCAGTCTCCGGAAACTCGCTCTGGCCGCATTCGCGGCAGACGGCTGCCGAGTCCTCGTTTTCGCGCCCGCAATAACCGCAGGTTTTCATAACGTGCAACGTACCGCGATCTTTCATCCTATCCGCGCTGAACGGAATTGAGTTTTTCGCTCGCCCTCACCCCGGCCCTCTCCCCGGGGAGAGGGTGAAACTTTGTCACGCATTCGGATATCCGTTCGTTTTGCGACTCAATCCAGCGCGAGCAAAGCGCTCGGTCAATCGCCCACTTCTTTTTTGATCACCGTCAAAATCTTCGTGCTCCAGGATTCGAGCGCGGCTTTGTCGCGGCCTTCGAGCAACAAACGCGCTTTTGGTTCGGTGCCGGAATAACGCAGCAACAAGCGGCCGCCTTGCGCTTTCAAATCGTTCTCGGCTTCAGCCACGAGTTTGTTCAGGCCGTTCAGTTGCTCGAATGGTTTCTTCTCGCGCACGCGCACGTTGGTGACGAGCTGCGGATAACGCGTCCAGCATTGGGCGAGGTTCGAAAGGAATGCATCCTTGGCCTTCATGATGCGCAGCAATTGCAGCGCGGCGACGAGACCGTCGCCCGTGGAGCTGTAGTCGCGGAAAATCATGTGGCCGCTTTGCTCGCCGCCGAGGTTGTAGCCGTTGCGGAGCATTTCATCGATGACGTTTTTGTCGCCCACCGCCGTGCGCAACACTTTGCCGCCGGCTTTATTGATCACGGCGTCGAGGCCGGCATTGCTCATCACGGTTGCGACGACCGTTTTATCGCCGAGCGTCCCATGCTCCATCATATCGAGGCCGGCAATGGCCATGATGTCGTCACCGTCGATCATTGTGCCTTTCTCATCGCACAACAAGACACGGTCGGCGTCGCCGTCGTGCGCGATGCCAATGCACGCGTTATTTTCGCGAACCTTTTGGCACATTTGTTCCGGATGCATGGAGCCGCAATCCTGGTTGATGTTCATGCC
>JAICXV010000653.1 GCA_025934545.1 Verrucomicrobiia bacterium | reverse complement strand
CCTGCGCCTCATCCTCGAAATTGATTGAAGAACTTCCGCGCACGTTTAAACATCGGACGTCATGAAAATCTCTCCTGAACAGTTTGTAACGGGCACAGTCATCCGTGAACCCGTGGGCGCCGGAAATGGATACTGGGTCGGTGCGCCGGGCGCGTTCTATGCAGCCGACGAAAAAGCGTGGTATCTGACTTATCGCATCCGTCGACCGCGCGGCGTCGAGCCCGACCGCGGTGGCGAAGCGCGTATCTGCCGCTCGACCGATTTGAAAAGTTGGGAGGACATTTGGTCGGTTAACAAATCGCAATACAACTCGGCATCGATCGAACGGAGTGCGATTCGCAAAGGCGCTGATGGGGTTTGGCGGTATTACACGAGCTACGTCGACCCAACTGATGGCCGGTGGTGCACCGATATTATTTCAGCGCGTGACCCTCGCAAGTTCGACACGGCGAATCGCAAATCGATTTTCAAAGCCAAACCGCTTGGATTGGAAGGCATCAAGGACCCGTTCATTTACGAAAATGCTGGAACGTTTTATATGTTTTTGAGCATCGCGCTGCCTACGCAGAAGACCACCGACAAATCACATTCGACGTTGGACATCTACAACACGGGCGAATGTGTTTCGGCAACGGGACTTGCAACGTCGAAAGATTTGGACAACTGGAAGTGGGAAGGTGTTGTTCTGAAACCTGAAGGAAATGGCTGGGATTGTTATTGCCGGCGGATCAACAGCGTTGTTTCCGTAAACGGCCAATTTATCGCCTTCTACGACGGCAGTGCCGGTCATCACGAGAATTACGAAGAAAAAACCGGCATCGCTACTTCGATGGATTTAAAGACCTGGAAAGTGCAAACGCCGGAAGGCCCGCGTTATACCAGCCCACACGCAACAAAATGCCTGCGCTATATCGACGCACATCAAGTCGGCGCTACGACGCACATCTTTTATGAAATGGTGCGCGCCGATGCCGCGCATGATTTGCGCCATATCACCATCAACGGTTCTGTCGCCTGATTGTGTTTCCGGATTACCTCAACGTTGCGGCCAGCGAACTCGGCAAAGGCACGAACGTCAAAGTCACAGTCAAAACTGACATGGCTTCGATTGGCGAAGCTGTCGCCCATGACATGTTCGAGGAGATCACGCGCGCCAAACGCGAAGGCCGTGAAGCGACGCTGATTGTTCCGGTTGGGCCAGTCGATCAGTTCGCGATTCTGGCACAACGGATTAATAAAGAACGGCTGAGCATTCGCGATGTCGTGCTCATCAACATGGATGAGTACCTCACGGACGACGATCAATGGATTGCGATCGATCATCCGCTGAGCTTCCGTGGTTATATGAACCGGCTGTTTTACGATTTGCTTGATCCAGCACTCGCGCCCAAACCAGAGAACCGCGTCTTTCCAGATCCGCAACGTTGTGGTGACATTGGGAAACTAATTCAAATGCGCGGCGGTGTTGATGCGTGTTTCGGTGGCATTGGCATCAACGGTCACATGGCTTTTAACGAACCGCCGGAGTCCGATGAAAAAATTTCCGATAAAGAGTTCGCGTTCCTGCCGACGCGAGTTTTGAACCTCACTCGCGAAACGCGGACGATCAACTCGGTTACAGTCGGGGGCGAGATCACCATTATTCCTCATCGCGCCGTGACCGTCGGCATGAAAGAAATCCTCGAATCGCGGCGGTTGCGGTTTTATTGCAATCGCGTTTGGCAAAGCGCGGTGGCGCGTCGCGCTTTGCATGGGCCCATCACGGCGAAGTGTCCGGCGTCATTTATCCGCACGCATCCCGATGCGTCCCTCACTGTGGCTGATTATGTCGCGGCACCGCCGCAAATTCAGCTTCGCTAGTCTCGTAGCCGCCGACGTGAGGAGGCGGACTTAGAGTTACTCAATCCGCCTCGTCAACTCGGCGGCTACATCTTTTCCAAAGTCCCTCGAGTCACGCCGAGTTGGCTGTGCAGCTTCAATTCGCGCCAGAGTTGCGCCCCCGTGATTTCGCCGCGGAGCAATGATCGATATTTCGCAATCGTTGTCGCGACTTCGTTCGGCGTTTCGTTGACGAATTCGATGCGGAAATTGCAAACGCCGAGTGAGAGCAAATGACTCGCGTACTCGGCGCCGGTCTGCGCGCGGGCGTTAAAGACTGTGTTGCGGCAACCGGCATCGGCTTTGAGCGGATGATCCAATCCGACGCGGTCGCGCAATTTGACCTGATGTTTGTCGCACGGACGACCGCAGTTGGTGAAGTCGGTGCCTTTCGAAAGAAACGCGCAAAAGACGCAATGCTCCATGTGAAACATGGGCATGTGTTGATGGATGGTGATTTCGAACCATTCCGGCGGCGCGCTTTTCAGCAGGGCTTCGAGTTGGGCAACGTTGAGATCGTATGACGCGGTCAGGCGCTCCAGTTCGAATTTTTCTTTGAAATATTGCGCGGT
>JAICXV010000771.1 GCA_025934545.1 Verrucomicrobiia bacterium | reverse complement strand
GCCCTACCTCGCCCGATTCCCAGACAGCAACTCCGCGTAAGCAATATTCAACGCCTTCGTCCATTCCTCAGCCAGCGCGCGGGACTTCGCGTCTGTGTGAGGAAAACGATCGGGATGACAATCCTTGATCCGCACGCGATACGCCGCCTTGATCTCCGCCACCGTCGCATTTGGCGCCACACCGAGAATTTCGTGCGCGCTCAACTTGTGCGGTTCATTAACGGAAGACGCCTCCGGTTCTTCTTGAGGCGCTTGTTCGTGCGGACTCTCGGTATCCGAAAAATGCGCAAGCAATTGCCGCAATTCCAACCGCAACGGCATCAGCAACGAGACGCACATCTCATTGCGAAACACGATCACGCCTTCAATGTTCCGCAACTGCCTCACCATTTCGTCCCACCTCCAAATCGGAAAAACGCGCAATAACTCGTCCCGCCGAGTCGGGGTTGTCTTCGTAACGAGATAACCGAGCAATTGCGCGCACATCTCCGTATCGACACACGCCAACTGGCGCGCGCGCGCCAGTTCACTCCACCCATCAAAAATCGTGCGCGGGCCCATGTGAAAATATTCGCGCGCGAGCCAAAGCGGAATGATCCCCATGTCATCGCGCTCCGCCCGGACGCAATCCACAAATAGTGCGGTAATAGCAACAACCGAAAGCAACGCCGCGCCCACGTTTGAAAAAGGGACCGCCGGAAAGACGAGCAGCAAAACAAGTTTGCCAATGAGAAAACCGATGACCGCATTCGGCACCAACACGAGCGTCCCGACAACCGAAGTGCCGACGAAATAAAATCGCGAGCGGAGAAGTGCGCTCTTTTGTTTATGCGCGAGCCAGGTTTGGATGGCGCTGCCTGACATGCAAATAGTTTCGCGCCGACGCGAAAAAAGGGCAAGGTGCGTCTACACGCACACCAGCGTGGGCGCCTCTTCAAGGGCAATAATCTACGAAGATTCCGCGGCCCCACGTCCGCGGTTACGGTTTTTCGTCATACGCTCTGCGTCGCCTTGGCAGTAAGTTCCGCAACTTGCTTTTCGAGCTCGCGCATGCGGCGGATGAGGTCGGGCAACTGTTGAATGGCGATAAATTGCCGTTTGGCTTGTTTATCCGGCGCGGCCGGAATCCCGAGGACGGTTCCTTTATCCGGCACGTCGCGCATGACGCCGGATTTGGCGCCGACAGTCGCCTGGTTGCCAAGTTTCAAATGGCCTGCAATGCCCGATTGCGAGGCGATCACGCAATAGTCGCCCAGCTTGGTGCTCCCGGCAAAGCCGGCCTGGCCCATCACCAGACAATTCCGGCCAATCATCACGTTATGAGCCACGTGCACCAGGTTGTCGATTTTCGTGCCCTGCCCGATCACCGTGGAACCGAGCGCCCCGCGATCGATGGCCGCATTCGCGCCAATTTCGACATCATCGTGAATCACCACGTTGCCAACCTGGAGAACTTTGCGGTGTTTTCCTTCGTCAAACACGTAGCCGTAACCATCGGAACCAATCACCGTCCCGGCATGGATGGCCACGCGGTGGCCGATCTGTGAGCGCGCATAAATCACGACGTTGGGATAAAGGCAGGTGTCATCGCCGATGACACAATCGCGGCCGATGTGATTTCCCCCCAAGAGCACTGAGCGCGCGCCCAGTTTCACGCGCGCGCCAATC
>JAICXV010000154.1 GCA_025934545.1 Verrucomicrobiia bacterium | reverse complement strand
CATAATTTCTTTCTAAATCTTTTTCCTCAACGCCTTCTGAATAAAGGTCGCAGAATTTCGCAGGAGTTCAAGCTCGCCGTATCAAATACATGCATTCGGAGATGTTGATGGATTGGCGACGGCGGTATCGCGGGCTGGCAGTCCGAGGCCGCGCCGGTTGCCAACCGGCGATACGGCAGAATTACATTTTGCGTTACGGGAAGGCGTCTGCTCCTGTAAAGCCGATTGGTGGTTTTCCGCCTCGTTACCTCGGCGGCTACGTTGGTTTTGGATTTTTGTCATTGGGCGGTTCTTTCCAGGAGTTCCAGTAGCTTTGTGGTCGCCTGTTCTCCGTTGGTGATAATGCTCCGCCTCGTCACCTCGGCGGCTACGTCACCCGAACGCGGTTGGACCCAGTGGCCGACTTTGTTGAGGTTCGTCGGCAGGTAGGCATCGTTGCCCCAGGGCAATTCCGGAAAGCCAAGTTGATAGACCTGGTTCACGGCGTTGAAGGGCACGCCCATGTTGAAGGCGCTCGCGGCGCTCATGATCCGTTGGCGACGGGCGTTTTGCATCAGCGGCAAACTTTCGATATCGAACCAGCCGTAGAGATCGGCGCCGAAACTTTTCACGATTGGTTGCACAGCGGCTTCCAGTCGTCGGCAAATTGCGGTCATGGTGTTCTCAACGAAATTGAGCCGGTCTTGTTCGATGCCGGTGCCGGCGCTCAGTCCGCTTTTCTCGGTCGAAAAACCCATCAAGGCTTCCGGCACTTTGTAGATCGCGCCGATTTCCTGACGGTTGAGTTTGCGGTTCTCGAGGAATTGCAAGTCGACGGATGAAATCATCGGTTGTTGGATGGTTGCGTTGCCCCAAAGAAACGCGGGCTTATCGGCGGTGCCGACGCTGCGTTTGCGGTTTTGGAGCGAGGCCATCAATTGTTCGCGTTGTTCGGCGGTGAGCATTTCGGGCGTGGTGATGATGAGGCCGGCGTCGCCGTTGTTGAGCATGACGCCTTTCATGAATTGCGCGGCGGCGTAGTCCGAAACGGCCGGCAGGAGCGCGACGGTCAAGGGCGAGAGGCCGCGCCAAAAGAGGTAGGGATTGAAGTTGCGCGCATGGATGACTTCTTCGGGCAACAAGAGTTGCGATTGCAACGGTTGCTGCGGCGCGTAACAGGTGTAACGCCACCCGGCAAGGCGGTTGCCCTGGATGATGTGTTGGAAATGGTCGGGGTTCAGTGGCAAGAGCGATGCGATTGCGGATTGCGAATTTCGTATTGCGGATTTTGAGACAATGGGGCGATCGGTTTTATCCAGAGGCAGAATAAAAAATTCGCCGCGGAGAGCTTCCCAGCTTACGAGGGTTTGCCAGAACAAAGTGCGCGTCAGGCTCGGATGCGGATTCTCAAACAGGTCGACGACTGGGCCGGATTCGATGACATCGTCCGCGCCGCGTTTACTGCGGGAAATGCGAAATGGGATGTGCGCGAGATTTTCCGCCAGAACAGAAATGGCGATGTTGATCCACGCGCTTTGACCGTAGGGATCGACCAGTTTGGTGCGTGGATAATCGAGGTCGTCGCCGCGGACGAAGGATTGCACAGTCGGACTGGAGGATTTGCCGATGCCGAAAAGGTTTTTTGTTGCGTTAACGAATTTGTTTTGGAAGCTCATAAAAATTTACGATTTAGCATTTACGATTTACGGATTGGTTGGTGAGTGGCGGAGCGCGGACTTTAGTCCGCTTCGGCTCAAGACACGGTGAAAGCTTTGGAACGTTGTTCGTGTTCGCGCGGTGAAGCGGACTGAAGTCCGCGCTCCGAAGGCAATTGCACTTTGAACCTTGAACAACAAAGTTTGAACTGCGACGCTGGCGTCGTGAGGCGACGGTGGAAAATCTTCTTGCTCAGCGCGTGTGGGTTGATGGCGGTCGTGGCCCTTTGCTTCTTCTGCCTTCGCGACAATGAGCCTTCTTACAATGGGCGGACGTTGAGTGAGTGGTTGGAGCAGCACGGTGCGCGTTACCCTTTCGACCGCTCCGGAAATGCTGTCGGACAGCCGATGGACGCGGAAACCGAAGCTGCTGATGCTGCAATAAGAAAAATTGGGACGAACGCAATCCCTCTGCTTTTGAAATGGGGGACGGCAAAGGTTTCTAAAACGGAACCCTTTGCTGATGCGATTTTGCAACACCTTCCTGATCGTATTGCAGATGTAATCGCACCAACGGCATGGAAAATGACCGCACAAAGGAAACGCGATTTTTACAGCATCGGATTCAATATACTGGGCACAAATGCTATCGCTGCACTTCCTGAATTGGCTCGCCGTTTCAATGCCAGCACCAACAAAGATCAAGCGGTTCTCGAAGCTCTGTGTCTGCAAGCGATGGGCGACAAGGGGGTCGAAGCTTTTGCGGCAACAATTTGCAAAGGGCGCACCAATTTGCAGGCGCAGGTTTCGATGCAGTTTCTCAGACGGCTCGGTCGATACAATACTAATGCCGAAGCTGCTGTTCCCACGCTCTTGCAATTGGCATCTGGAGGCGACGCATCCGAAAGTACGAGCGCAATGATAACGCTGGGACAATTGGCGCTCTCCCCATCGGTGGTAGTTCCGACACTTGAATCGAATCTTAGCTCCACAAACGCAGTGGTGAGGCGCGCCGCATTGAGCGGTCTTTGGGGATACGAAACAAATGCGGCATCTGCGGCTCCCCTCGTTCGAGCTGCTTTGAACGACACCAATAAAGGCGTACGGTCCGTTGCCGAATATGCGCTCCCTGCAATCGGAGGAAAATCTGCGCGGACTAACTCTGAAGTGCAATAAACGTATGCCATTCGTCTTCATAAATCCGTGTTTCATCTTTGTTTCATCGGTGAGTGGCGGAGCGCGGATTTAAGTCCGCTTCGGCTCGAGACACGGTGGAAGCTTTGGAACGTTGTTCGTGTTCGCACGGTGAAGCGGACTGAAGTCCGCGGTCCGAAGGCAATTGCACTTTGAACCTTGAACAACAAAGTTTGAACTGCGACGCTGGCGTCGTGAGGCGACGGTGGAAAATCTTCTTGCTCAGCGCGTGTGGTTTGATTGCGGTTGTGGGCATTTGCTTCTTCTCCCTTCGCGAAAAGGAGCCTTCCTATAATGGAAGAACGTTGAGTGAGTGGTTGGAGCGCTCTGTTGCATTCGATCCCAGAGAGACAAACGATGTTCCCGAGGTGCGCCGACAAGAAGCCATTACGGCAATGCGCCATTTCGGTGGCGATGCGCTGCCTTGGCTTGTGAAATGGTTGGAACCGCGCGACTGGCAGTTTAGTGGTGAGCGCATGATTAATAGAATGCCTGGTTGGTTGCGTTTTCGACGCCTCGAAAATTGGGCGGAGGATCAACATGTGCTTCGCCAAGTCAGAGGGTTGGCAGTGAAGCATGGATTTGAGATACTTGGGACAAATGCCGCACCAGCACTGCCACTCCTTGCTCGCCGATTCACTAATAGCACTGACGGCGCGTGCATGTATGCGTGCATTATCACGCAGTGCGGCGACGCCGGTCGCAAAGTTTTGACAGACCTTGCAAAGACGTCGGACGCGTCTCACCGCGCGGTTGCTCTCGAAATACTTAGTCGAATGCCCAGTGGATCGACGAAAAACTGACCAAAGATGACCCGCCGTCGAAAAATTTTGCTCGTGAGCGCGTGTGGTTTGATTGCGGTCGTGGCCCTTTGCTTCTTCTCCCTTCGCGACAAGGAGCCTGCTTACAATGGTCGGACGTTGAGTGAGTGGTTGGACCCGATAGTTTTTGGGATTACCGATCCCGATGCCACCGTCACCGATGCTGATTTTCACGAAACGAGGATCGCCGTAAATGCCATCGGGACAAACGCAGCATTGCGGTTGTTGAAATGGGCCGCTGCAAACGACACACCTGTCATCGGATTCGTCTCCAGACATCCTAAAGTACCCGGTGCGAATCGACTTATTAAGCTCGCCGAGCGAAATAAGAACCGCGGCTGGATTGGCCTCGAAATTCTCGACAGGAAGGGACTGCCGTATTTGCGCACGCAACTGGATAGTCCCGATCCGGGAATTCGCGTGGCTGCCTCCCGACTGATCGACTTTATTTCCAGACCACCAATCGCGCCAAACGGGGGCTCGGCATATCAAACGCCGCCGTGGAGAGATCAATCTCCTCCATCGAGATATCAACTGCCGATTAAATAGGTTCGTTCCATTCATCCTCATAAAACTCCATTCGTGCAAATTCGTGTAATTCGTGTCTGAAAATCCGTGTTCCATCTGTGTTTCATCCGTGAAGTGGCGGAGCGCGGACTTTAGTCCGCTTCGGCTCGAGAAACGGTGAAAGCTTTGCAACGTTGTTCGTGTTCGCACGGTGAAGCGGACTGAAGTCCGCGGTCCGAAGGCAATTGCACTTTGAACCTTGAACATCAAAGTTTGAACTGCGACGCTGGCGTCGTGAGGCGACGGTGGAAAATCTTCTTGGTCAGCGCGTGTGGGTTGATGGCGGCAGTGGGCGTTTGCTTCTTCTCCCTTCGCGACAAGGAGCCTGCTTACAATGGTCGGACGCTGAGTGAGTGGTTGGATAAATTCGACAAGAGCATCCCGGCAGGACGCCATTGGCCAAGTATCGAGCCCGAAGATGCTACCGACGCAATCCATCACCTTGGCCAGAGTAACTCGACTCTTCTGGCGCATTGGCTCGTCGATGATGGTTCCAAGGCACTTGTGATCTCGCATATAAGCGACAGAAATGCATTTTTGAAGCGAGTCCTTAATCCGCTGCGGGAGCGGACGGGGCGAAAATCTTACTTCGGGTGGCTTGGCCTGAAGATTCTCGGGACCAACGCACGTCCAGCGATTCCTATCCTCAAAGGCGGGCTTCAGAGCCCTGACCCAATCATGGTCAACGCAGCGTCGAATGCTTTGTTTCACGTAGCGCCCGAAATCGTTACTAATCGGACAAGCATCACCAATTGAATCGAGATGACCCGCCGCCGAAAAATTTTGCTCCTGAGCGCATGTGGTTTGATTGCGGTTGTGGCCCTTTGCTTCTTCTCCCTTCGCGAAAAGGAGCCTTCTTATAACGGGAGGACGTTGAGTGAGTGGTTGAGAGATTATCATGCGAAGGCAACTAGCCTGGTGCCGGATGGAGAAGAAATCCCAGACGAAGAATCGGCGGCTGCGGTTAGCGCAATTGGAACAAATGCAATCCCCATTTTGGTCAAATGGTTGAAAGAGCCGGCGCTCAAACGGGAGCGTAGTTTGGATAGTGCGGCGTGGAAAATTCCAAATGAGCGCCTTCGTGATATAGCCACTGACGTTCTCTGGAAGAGCAGCATAAGACGCAAACATTATCTGGCTGGAACGGGTTTCATAATTCTGGGAACAAATGCAATCAACGCGCTTCCCGACTTGGCCAACCAATTCAATACCTCTGACGATTTCTATGTGACGCTCATTGCGGCGCAAGCGTTGTCCAGCATGGGGGACAAAGGCCTGTCCGTTCTTATCGCCGCCGTTCGCGCGCCCGATATGTCGAAGCGTCGTGCAGCGATCGCTTGCGTTGGCGATGTCGGAGCCGCCGGTCATCTTGGCACCAACACTTCTGCCGCAGTTACCGCTCTGATCGATGCGGCAAAGAGCGAGGATCGTTCCCTTCGATGGGTGGTAATTGTGGCCCTTGGCCAGCTGGGCGAAGCAGCAAAACCCGCAACCCCGCTGCTTTATGCTGCGCAAAGCGACCCAGACCTCGGCATTCGTGAACAAGCGACAAGGGCCTTGCGAATCATTAATCCAGCGGGGCAGGGAACTGCCACGAACTCGGCTCGGTGAAATCATCTTCATAAAAATTCGTGTCCATTTGCGGCTAATATCCAATCGTAATTTCCAACGGCGCAGATTTCCGTTTCGTCGCATGCAACGCTAACGCCAGCGCCCAAAACCGATCCGCATGCCCGTTCTGACTCCGATCGGCGCTGAACCGCACGTTCCCACTCGACGTGCTTTCTTTGCGAATTGCGCGCAAATCGGCGCGTAAATCTTTGTCATTCGGAATCCGAATCGTCCGATCCTCGAACGCCATCCGCACCGGGTAAGCCAAATCCTCCTTCACCGCCGCGT
>JAICXV010000498.1 GCA_025934545.1 Verrucomicrobiia bacterium | reverse complement strand
GTTGAAGCCGATGATGGCGGCTTCGCCGTTGTCGCCCATGACGGTTTGCGTGATGACGATGCCTGCCTTGCTGATTTGTGGCAGAAATGCAGCGACGCGCGCGCTGGTTTCAACGAGGACAACGAGCGAGAGAGGGTCGCCGCCCATGTCGAAGTGCAAGATGCTTTGCGGAACGCCGTTGTCGGTAATCTGAAAATCTTTTGCGTCGAACGAGTGAATCATGTTGCCCTTTTTGTCGCGGACGGTGATGGGCGTGTTGACGAGCGAGACGCTGACGCCAATCTTCGCATCGCGTTGTGGCGGAGGCTGTTGAACCGCGGGGCCTGGCTGCGGCGAGATCGGACCGGAAGTCGATTGCGCGAAGAGGGCAGGCGCGCACGCGAAAAACGCCGCTGTGAAAGCAGCGAAAAGCAACCTGGAGGCTGATAAACGGTTCATGGTTGAGGCAAGACCTCCGCGCACAGTGTATCCAATTCGACGCAGTTTCCAGGACAAGCGTTGCTGCCGCGGCTGTCTATTTCTAAAATGATAACGGACATTATTCGGAGCGCTCGATGGCGGCACGACAAACGAAGACGAGAATGACTGCAAGATCAGCGAAAGCCCGCGCGAAAGCAGACGATAGCCCGGCAAAGATCAAAAAGCTGAAGCCCAAGCCGATGCATGCGCCGTTATCGCCTTACAAAGATCCGGCGTTTATGGATAGCACGGTGGCGCGGCCGATTCGAATCCTGACCGAGTATATGCACCCGATGGTGCAGCTCAAAAAGGAGGGTATCGGGGACACGATCGTCATGTTTGGTTCGGCGCGCATTGAGTCGCGGGAGAGCGCGCTGGCGCGCCTGGGAAAATTGAAGAGCCGAGCGGCGTTGAAGCGCGTGGCCGCGCAACGGGCTGCGTATCGTCAGCCTCTGCGCGATGCGCGAAGCGCGCTGGAAATGTCTCGCTATTACGAGCAGGCGCGCGAGCTTTCTCGACGCATCACGAAGTGGGCGATGACGCTCGGCGAGCGGCCCCGGCGATTTGTGGTTTGCTCCGGCGGCGGACCAGGAATCATGGAAGCGGCAAATCGCGGCGCGATGGAAGCCGGCGGAAAATCGATCGGCCTGTCGATCGAGCTGCCGCACGAACAGTTTGCGAATCCTTACATCAGCCCGGAGCTGAGCCTGAACTTTCACTACTTTTTCATGAGGAAGCTGTGGTTTGCGCAAGTGGCAAAGGCGCTGATCGTTTTTCCTGGCGGGTTCGGGACGTTTGACGAGTTGTTCGAGATGCTGACGTTGCTGCAAACCGGGAAGCTGCCGAAAAACAGTTTGATTCTGATTTACGGTCGCAAATATTGGGACCAGGTATTGAACTTTCGCGCGATAACGCGTTGGGGCATGATCAGTCCCAACGAGTACAAGATGCTGCAGTTCGCGGACACAGTGGACGAGGCATTTGACCGCATCAAGACGGGACTCGAGAAATACCACATGGAATTAGAGTCGGATCTGTAGTCTGCCCCGATAATCTTCTAACCCACCCTGGAGAATCGACCGCGGAAGCCTTTGTTTTCGCGGCTTTTCGTTTGCTTATACAGGGTTTTCCCTATGCGGCTCCTGTCGTTTCCGTATGGCTAGTGATCGACCCAAATCTTATCCTCCCAAGTGAACGAGTGAGCTTGAGCGTTATGGGAGGTTGGTATGGAAGCGGAACGCCGAAATGGAGTAATGGAGTACGGAAAGCTGGCCCTCACACTGGCCGCGTTGGGCGGGTTTTTACTCTTCACCGAGGCGCCGAGCGTGAAGGCGAGCGAAGCCGAGTGCCAACACCGCGCCGAAAAAGCCGATCACAATTTGCATGAAGCGATCAAGCATCACGGCTATGACAGCAAGCAAGCCGAGCATGCGCGCCATGAGCTGGCGGAAGCGCGCGAATATTGCTGGGCGCAGGACCACAAGTGGTGGGACGCGGATTCACACCAGTGGCGCGCGGAACACGACTGGGATGATGCGCACGGGCGCCCGTAATTTCTAAGATTGATTTTCGAGACTGTGTTGACCGACCAGTCGCACGATTTTACGTGGCTCCTGCGTTGCCAGTGAGCGGGCGCGTAGCGAGACAATTCGGAGAGAAAAACGAACGGGGCGCTTTGGGCGCCCCGTTTTTGCTGCTTGATCGTGCGATATGAAATTGTCGAATCTTGAACGCGATGAAAAAAGAAGTCGAGAAAATGAGTTTGCGAAAATCGAGTTCGCGAATTCGATCAGTGGCTGTTGACCGGAATTTCTTCCGGTGAAAACACCGCTTCAAATCGCCGCGTTTCGTCCTGATCGTGCAGCATCACGACGGGAACGACGCGCAACGACTGGCCGCACGAGCGGCACTGTGTGACTTCGCCTTGTAAATCCTGCAAAAAGCCATCGGTGAAATGATATTGCGTCCGCTCGCGCCGGGCATTTTTCTGGCCTCGCGTGCCGCAGTGGGGACAAGCGAATTCGACTCGGTCCTCCTGCGGATCGCGGTCCAGAGCGGCCCAACCGGTGCGGCGCACGCCAACAGTTTCAATGTTGCGCCGGTCCATGATTGTTGCCTCCTTCAGATCCACGTCCACTGGCAATCAGATGCGGTGTGGTTTCGTTTTGATACAAATATCTAAATGTCGCGTTTTGTTGAAGCTGGAGCGCGGTTGAGATATCGCGCCGGCTGGCGGCGAATCGTGCCCGGGAACTTGCCGCGGCAATCGGTGTCCAAAGAATTGAGGACGCGCGCAACCCTCACATCCCTGCGAGCGCGGCGCTGAAGCCTGCTAGCAACCAAGCAGAACTTCGGCGCCGCAAATTTTCCCAAGTGGTCGCGGCAATTTTTGTGTGGAGGTGTGTGCGATGGCTCACGAACTTTTGAATGTGTGTCTGGTAGATGGAGATTCGGAGCAACGAAAACGCGAGAGGAAAATAAGGCGGCGGGCGCTGGCGATTTCGATCACGTTGCAGGTGGCTGCACTTGCGGTGCTTTTGTTGATGCCGTTGCTCGGCAAACCGGCGATACTTTCGGTCCCAATTTTTGTGCCGGTGCCGAAGTATTACTCTCACCCGCCACAGCCGCATACTCCGGTGGCGCCGATGGCGCATCCGCGCGTCAGGCCGACAGGGTTCTTCGCGCCCATACGAATTCCTCAACACATCGATACGACGCCCCAGCCGCCTCAACGAATTGTCGATGTGGATCCGCTGGAAGGCGCGGGAGTGAACATTGTTGGCGCGATTCCGACTGTCGATCCGCGCCCTTTGGCTCAACCGGTTCCACCACCGGTTC
>JAICXV010000766.1 GCA_025934545.1 Verrucomicrobiia bacterium | reverse complement strand
GCGCGCCTCCCTTTCGCGGTGCACTTTCCGTCCTTTTGGTCCCTTTCCCCTTCCACGGGACCCCACTTCGCAGAACTGCAAACTACACCCAACTACAGCTAACTACAGTCAACTACAGCTAACTACACCAAAAATAACATCTTTTTTCTATGCTCTTTCCTCATTTAACTTATTTAACCCATTTAACTCATTTAACCGCGAAGGTCGCCTCTGCCGTTGACTCATCCAAACGGATTACGGAAACTTTTGCAGAATCGATAAACAATTAAAACGCGGGAGAATTTATGGCAGCTAAAACAGCAGAAAAGGAAAAGGAAAAACCAAACGCAGTAGAATCCAGGAACGCGGAAGTCGCAAAAATCGCCGCCGCGCGCCAGCGCGACCTGGACGCCGCAATCTCAACCATCACCAAAACCTACGGCGACGGCAGCATCATGCGCCTCGGCGATGCGCACGCGCAGCGAAAGATCGACGTCATTCCGACGGGGGCTTTGGCCGTGGACCTGGCGCTGGGAGTTGGCGGTGTGCCGCGCGGACGCGTCATCGAGATTTTTGGCCCGGAATCTTCCGGCAAAACGACGCTGATGCTCCACGTCATTGCCAATGCCCAAAAGAACGGCGGCCTCGCCGCGTTCATTGACGCCGAACATGCGTTGGATCCCGCGTACGCCAAAAAGCTCGGCGTGAACCTCGACGATTTACTCGTCTCTCAGCCGGACAGCGGCGAAGAAGCGCTCACGATCTGCGAAACGCTCGCGCGTTCAAATGCGCTCGACGTCATTGTCGTGGACTCCGTCGCCGCGCTGGTTCCCAAAGCGGAACTCGAAGGCGAAATGGGCATGGCTACCATGGGCATGCAAGCCCGCCTGATGAGCCAGGCATTGCGCAAACTGACCGGCATCCTCGCCAAAGCCAAGACCACCTGCGTCTTCACCAACCAAATGAGGGAAAAGGTCGGCGTCATGTTCGGCAATCCCGAAACCACGCCCGGCGGCAAGGCCCTCAAATTTTACGCCAGTGTGCGCATGGATATCCGCCGAAAAGACACGCTGAAAGACGCCTCCGGCAATGCGATCGGCAATCACGTCAAGGTCAAGGTCGTGAAGAATAAGGTCGCTCCGCCCTTTGCCGAGGCCGAGTTCGATATCATTTACAATCACGGCATCAACAAAGAAGGCAGCATCCTGGACATCGGCATCGAGCAAGGCGTGGTCGACAAAAAAGGCGCGTGGCTGCAGTTCAACGGCGAACTCATCGGCCAAGGGAAGGAAGCCGCCCAGAAAGCGCTCGTCGAAAATCCCGACATCGCGAAGAAGATCATCGACGCCATCATGGCCAAACGAAATGGCGGCGCGGAGGCACCGGCGGTCGGAAAGTGAATGGTGAGCGGTGAAATGTGAATGGTGCAAGAAGGCGCGAAGGGTCAGGTTTGAATCTGTGTGCCGCATCCATTTGGGCGTGAAGCGGCATAAATGCCGCGCTCCTGTCCAGTGCGCCCACGAGGCGTGAAAATCATCACGGACGAGAACTGCGTCTCCTACCGCCAACCGGGCCATCCCGAGCGCCCCGAGCGCATCAGCATGACGCTCGAGTTGTTGCGCGCGCAGAACGAGATTCCGGTCGAGTGGGTTACCGCATTGGCCGCATCTGACGAATCGATTCTCCGCGCTCACACGCCCGATCACCTG
>JAICXV010000205.1 GCA_025934545.1 Verrucomicrobiia bacterium | reverse complement strand
TGAGACAAGCCTGGTGTTGAAATGAGCGAACCCGCTCGGCGTCGGCCCATTCCTGCGCTGCCGTCGAGCGCACTTGCATCAAGCCCAACTCGCCAGCCCCGCCGCGCGCATCCGCGTGGAACCGGCTCTCGCGCCAGCAAACCGCTTTGATCAGGGCCGGGTCGATTTTGTACCGCTGCGATGCCGCGACGATGAAGCTGTCATAGCGATGTTCCCGCCGATAGCTCCACCACCAGTAACCGATAATTCCTGCGCAGATCAGCAGCACAAGAATTCGTATCCTCATCGGGTTGGTTTGTAGCGCGATTTTTTGCCGTGCAGAAGCAAATTCGCAACCTACAATTTCCACATGCGCCACGCCGGGCAACTGCTATCATCATCCCGTGCGCTCCACACAACCAGCAACCAAAGCGTGGCTCATCGCCGCCGGCCTGGTGTTGTTGACCGTCGCCGTTTACCTGCCGGTCAACTGGGCGCAATTCGTAGAAATTGACGACTGGGGTTACGTCTATCAAAACCCTCGCATTTCCGGTGGATTGAACCTGAAAAATCTTCTCTGGTTTTGCACGCACAGCCTCGGTGGTAATTGGCATCCACTAACCGCTTTGTCGCATATGCTCGATTGCCAGATCTTTGGTCTCAACCCGCGCTTCCATCATTGGGAGAACGTTCTCTTTCATGGCGCGAACGTCGTTCTCTTATTTTTTCTCGTGCGTCGTTTTGACGAGAAAAAAGACCTGACTGTGATGGCATGGCTCGTTGCTGCGCTATTCGCCGTTCATCCATTGCACGTCGAATCCGTCGCGTGGGTTTCCGAACGAAAAGATGTCCTGAGCGCATTTTTCTTTTTGCTGACGTTGCACGCATATTTCCCCTATGGGCGACAAAACAACCGGCGCGCTTATTATCTGTCTTTGTTGTGGTTTGCCCTGGGATTGATGTCCAAGCCCATGATCGTCACGCTGCCCTGCGTTCTCTTGCTGCTGGATTATTGGCCGCTGCAACGCACCGGGTGGAAACAATTGGTTCTGGAAAAATGGCCGTTTTTTCTGCTGTCGGTACTCGACTCGATATTCACATTGCGAACACAGATCTCGGCCGGAGCGATGAACAATCTGCAGGAACTCGGCTTTGCCTCGCGCATCAGCAATACGCTCGTCAGCTACTGGTTTTATCTGGTGAAATTTTTTATCCCAACACATCTGACCATGTTTTATCCCCAGGAAAAGGCGTCAATCGGCTGGCTTTGTTTTATTGCTTTGGTTTTCGTCACATTAACTGTCGTCGCAATAATCGCCGCGCGTCGCCAGCGCGCGCCACTCGTCGGCTGGTTATGGTTTTTGGGAATGTTGGTTCCCATATCGGGCATTCTCCAAACTGGCAGCCAGGGATACGCCGACCGCTATTCTTACTTGCCATCAATTGGTCTGTCGCTCGCCATAATTTGGCCGCTCACGAATTTTGTCCTGACGCGTAAGCGCGCCGTCGTTTGGACGATGTTTGCCACGACATGCGCCCTGGCCGGTTTTGTCACTCTCGCCCAAACGCAAGTCGGCTATTGGCAAAACACCGAAGTGCTTTACTCACACGCCCTGTCCGCCGTGCCGAACAATCGCGAGGCTTTAGTCCATTACGGCGGCCACTTCGAAGAAATCGGGCTGCTCGATAAGGCCTCGCAATGCTACTCCAATGCGCTTGCGGTCGAGGTCGAGGGTTATTCGCTTTTTCATCTCGGCAAAATCTACCAACGCAAAAAAAATATCAGTGCAGCTCAGGACTGCTATGAGGCCGCGTTCAAATTAGCGCCGGACAGAGTGGAAGTCAGTCGGGCCCTCGGCCGCATTTACGACGAGCGCGGTATGTCCGACAAAGCCTTCCTGTGCTTTTCGCAAGCAGTAAGCGCAAACCCAGACTATGTAGACGGCTTACGGGACTTCGCCTGGATGGTGGCCAGCGAACCGAAGATTTCAGCAACCAATGCTCCGCGAGCAATTGAATGTGCGCAGCACGCCGTCCTCCTCGAGCCGGAAAATTTTGTGAACTACGCCATTCTCGCCGGCGCATTGGCCCGCGGTGGAAAATTTCCTGACGCGATTCAGGCCGAAGAGCAGGCCATCACGCTGGCACGCGCAGCCGGCAACACCAACATCGTCGCGCGTTGCGAGAAACATCTCGCGTTATTCAAAGATGGCAAGATCGCCAGCGATAAGTGACGCGCTAACGCAACACCGGCTGTTGCTCAATCCGCAGCGCAGCTTCGTAATCGTCGGCAACATTGATGTCCAGCCCCAGTCCGGCATCGCTCGCCTCGCACGGTTCGACATCCTGGTCTGCGAGAAAGTCACACAAGCGCTCTGCTTTCGTATCGGCTAGTTGTGCAAAAAATTGGCGCGGTAAAATGACCGGATGACAAAACTTCCCTTCATGACGAGGCTGGCAGATCTTATCGAATTCCTCCTCTGCAAGATGCAGCAGTTTTTGAAGCGTTGGCTTTTTGATGTGCGGTTGATCACCGAGAATGATCGCGAAATGGGTCGTGTCCTGAGTCCATGGCAAACGCGCCGCACACCGGATCGAGCTAAACATTCCATCGTCGGGTTTCGGATTTACGATCCGCGACGTTTCCGGAAAATCGAGCCGATCTAGTTCGTCCGCCACCGGATCGGGCCGCGGACCACACGTCACCCGCACGTCGGCTCCCAGTTGACGCCATGTTTCGATTTCATGTGCGATGATGGTCGAGCCGTGCCACGGCAAGAGAAGTTTCGGTTTCCCCATACGACGCGAACGGCCGGCCCCGAGAATGACAGCCGCCAGATGGAGACGCGTATTCATGTGTCAACCATCGCACCGGTAACACAGATTTCAAAATGCAAATTCGAACAAACGGCAATTGCATTTCCGTTGCAGTGCTCTCGCTGCGGTGGCAATCTCGCCTCGTCCGCCCAATGAAACCGCACCAACCAACGAGATAACCCATGCAACGCCCAACCGCTGTCACTGTTTTCGGAGTGCTCAATATCGGGTTTGCCGGAATGGGCATAATTAGCCTGATTTCGACGTTGTTCATGTTTCGTGACGTGGGAGATTCAAAGAATCCCGTGCTTCAACTGATGCATAACAACCCGGCCTATTTAAGTTGGGTAAAAATTAGCGTTCCCCTTGGTGTGACCGCCTCAATTATTCTGCTCATCGCCGGCATCGGATTGCTGCAAATGAAAAACTGGGGCCGCGTTCTTTCCCTTGTTTACGGCATATACGCTTTGCTCATGGCGGCCGTCAGCATCGTCGTCACCTATCAATGCCTTGTCGTCCCGCTGTTGCAACAGGCGCAAAATAAATCTGGGCCGGAATACGTCGGGGCAATTGCCGGCGGCATCGGTGCATTGATTGGTTCGGCCATTAGTCTCGTTTATCCCATTTTGCTCATTGTGTTCATGACTCGACCGAAGCTGATCGCGGCGTTTCGCGCAGCTCAATGTGTGGAGGATGGTGGGGCATACACCCCAAACGCTTAACGGAGGCCAGCCGTGCTTTGCGAACGATGCGGACAGCGTGAAGCAAATGTGACGTGGCGGACCGAGCAGCAAAACCCAGACGGCACGGCAATCGATCCCTCAACGCAACAGCTCTGCGAAGGCTGCTTCAACGCGATTCTCGACGCCGACCCGCAATTGGCCGAGCAATTTCGTGCCACCAAACCCACGGTGACCACCACGACCATTTCGCAAGTGCGCACGTATGTGCCGGGAATCCGTCCGCCGCCGCCCTACGTAATTTATGCGTGCTTTCGCTGTTTGCTCGGGAAAATCGGATTTGGACCGCCGCCGTGGACCGTTAACTGGGGAGATTCATTGACGGATGTTTTCGCGCGTTTTCTCGTTGGCCTGGTGATTGCCGCAGCCGTTTGTTTTTTGTTAGTGCCGAATTTCTTTTGGCCATCCAAATCCGAATCGCACAAGATTCCAGCGGCGCAGCGTGGTTTCTACCAGAAGAAACCGGACGTCGTTCCTGTTATATTCGTCGCCATCGCGAGCACGATTGTTTTCGGCTGGGCCGCTACGACCCGGGCAACGTTGCGCGGACGCGAACAGGATTTACTCGAAGAATGGGAATAGCAAAACCGTCCCTTGTGCGGACCTGCCTCTTCGTGTTCAATTCCGAACAACCGTTATTGAATTCTACTCACTGATTTATGGCCGGTCATAGTAAATGGGCGAAGGTCAAACATTTTAAGGGCGGAATTGACGCCAAGCGCGCGAAGATTTTTGCCAAGCTCAGCAAGGAAATCACCATCGCCGCAAAAATGGCCGGTGGCGATCCGGACATGAACCCGCGCCTGCGCATGGCGCTCCTGCGAAGTCGGGCGGCCAACATGCCCGCGGAAAACATCGACCGCGCCATCAAACGCGGCACCGGCGGCGGCGAAGCGGTCAATTACGAGGACCTCACTTACGAAGTCTACGGCCCCCATGGCGTCGCAATTCTCGTCGAATTGAGCACCGATAACCGCAATCGCACCGCAGCGGAAATCCGCAGTTTGCTCACCAAAAACGGCGGCACCATTGCCACCGCCGGTTCCGTCAGTCGTTTGTTCCAGCGCAAAGGCCAGATCATCGTCCCACGCGAAGGTGCGAACGAGGATCAGTTGATGGAAGCGGCCCTTGAAGCCGGTGCCGAAGATTTTCGCGCCGATGAACAGGGCTTTGAAATTTTGACCGACCCCGGCCACTTCGAGTCCGTCAACAAAGCCGTCGAGGCCAAAGGCGTAAAACCGGCCGTAGCCGAAGTCGCATGGATTCCCACGTTGACTGTCCCTCTCGCTGATCCCCGGGCGGTTGCCGACGTCACTCGCCTGATCGATTTGCTCGAAGATCACGACGACGTCAAAGAGATCCATTCCAACGAAGAAGCAACATAGGAGCGCGGACTTCAGTCCGCTTCGCACACGAATTACAGTCTCCGCCGGTCCTTCTGATGTTCGCCGTCCACCCAGCCGCTTGGCTCCCGCCTTTTGTTTTTGATTGTCGGCGGCTGACTCTTAACTTCTAATCCTGACGAGAAACAAATAAATGCAATCACCTTTCTCTTCGGCCTTCGCCAACGCGCTGCGTTTCGTAACGCGGCTCCTGCTCCGGCATCCGAAGTGGTTCGTATTGCCGCAGATTTTTCTGTGCATCCTCTGCATCGCTTACACCGCCGGCGTCTTCCAACCAGTCGGCCTGCATGGACTGGAGATGGACATGAACCGGGACAATCTCGTCGGTGAAAAGGATAAGTCGCACAGGATCTTCCTCGAATACCGCAAAGAATTCCCGCAGCAGGATGAATTGGTCGTCGTCGTCGAGAGCGAGAAGATGGAGCGGAACCGGCAGTTTATCGAACGGCTCGCGGCGAAGCTGGATCCTTACACGAACGAATTTGAGGACGTGTTCTACAAGGGCGACATGAAGATGCTGGGGAAAAAGGCGTTGATGTTCCCC
>JAICXV010000389.1 GCA_025934545.1 Verrucomicrobiia bacterium | reverse complement strand
GGTCGCGAATCATTTGCAACCAGGGCGCACCGGTGCCGTTTTGCGAATCTTCCTCATTTGACGAGTCGACAAAATTCAACTGCGGTTGATACATCACCATTTGGCCGACGATGTGATGGTGGAACAACGCTTTCCATTGAATCGCAAATTCGAGCCGTTTCGTCTGAAAGAAAGGGACCGACACGTCCACCAAACGTTTGCTGACATTAACGTCTTCGATGGAATAAGAGCCGCGAATCAAGTGAACGTGAACGGGACCAATTTTCCCCGCATAGGCAATGCTGCGGTCGAGCGTGCGATTGACGTAATGCCGAATATAGCCGGGCAGCATCAGTCGAGCGACGGAGACGATGACTGCAAGGACAATGATGACGATGAGGAAATCGCGCCAGAAATGGTGCCGTTTTTCCCTGTCCCCTCGCATATATTAAGTTACCCGCGCAACGGCTAAGGTCAAATGGGCAGCGGCGGTTTAGCTTCACTTTTCCCCGGTTTTGCGCAGAATGGCCGCCCATGGAACGCGCCATTTTCGTGCAAACAGCAGCAGCCCTGACGATTGCGATGCTACTGCTGCCCGGCTGTTCGACATCGAACAAGGAACCGAGCGTGACCATGATGGCGGCGCCAGCGCCGGTCCCGGTTGCCAAACCTGCGCCACCAATCACCAAACCACAGACCAACGCGCCCGCTCCACCAATCAAGCCAGCGCCGCCAATCGCCCGTGAACCGGAAGTCGGACGCGGTTGGGTTGGCATCGAACGCTGGGTCCGGACAAACAATTTGGGAAAGGTCCGAACCATTGCGACTGGCGCGCAGCCAAAGTTAGAATTGGTCGCTCCGGCGGGCCGACTGGAATTTGCGGTCGGCAGTCAGGTTGCGAAATGGAACGGCGAAACGTTTCTTCTTGGGTTTACTCCGCAAATCGTCGCGCACGAAGTGGAACTGAACGGCTTGGACATCCAGAAGAGTTTGCTCCCTTTGCTATCGCCACGTCCGATGAACATGCATCATCGGGTTATCGTAATTGATCCCGGCCACGGCGGCGCGTTTGCGGGAACGACGAGCGTGGTCGGAAAACATTCGGAGAAGGAGTACACCCTCGATTGGGCAGTGCGCTTGCGAAACTTGTTGGAGGCACGCGGTTGGCAGGTTTATCTCACGCGCAGCAACGACGTCGATATTCCATTGCATGAGCGCGTCGCCGTCGCGGACAAAATGAATGCCGATATTTTCCTCAGCCTGCATTTTAATTCCGGCACGCCCAGCGGTAGTGAGTCCGGCGTTGAAACCTATTGCATGACGCCATTCGCCATGCCGTCGAACCTGACGCGCGGTTATGTTGACGATGCCTATTACAACTGGCCGAACAACGCCTATGACCGTGACAATTTTGCGTGGGCGATGCGGTTGCATCGTTCGATTGTCAACACGACTGGCGCGCCCGACCGAGGGGTGCGCCGTGCCCGCTTCATGGCGGTCCTGCGCACGCAACGCCGGCCTGCCGTCCTGATCGAAGGTGGATATCTTTCCAATCGGGCAGAGGCGACTTTGATTAACACACCGGAATATCGGCAAAAGTTGGCGCAGTCGGTCGCCAACGCATTTCCAACCTTGCAAAAACCATGAGCGGCCCAGCGAAAGTTCTGGTAACGGGCGGAGCCGGATTTATCGGCTCGCATTTAACGGAGCGGTTGCTGCGCGATGGTAAAGCGGTTGTTGTTATCGATGATTTATCTACGGGACGGGCTGAGAATTTGGATGCGGTCAAAAACCATTCGAGACTGACTTTAATTCGCTCGAAAGTTTCCGAATGCAAAGAACTGGGAAAGATCGTTGCGGACTGTGAGAGCGTCTATCATCTGGCGGCGGCGGTTGGCGTTGAATTGGTCATCAACTCGGCGGTTCGCTCGATTGAAACCAACCTGCACGAAACTGAAATAATCCTGGATGCAGTTGCCGAAAAGAAAGTACCGATCTTATTGGCGTCGACTTCCGAGGTTTATGGCAAAAGCACCAAGCCCGCGTTTTCCGAGGATGACGATTTGCTCATCGGTCCGCCGAAATTTTCCCGCTGGGGCTATGCATGCTCAAAATTAATGGACGAGTTTTTGGCGCTCGCTTTCGCAAAAGAAAAAAATGTGGCCGTTGTCGTGGCGCGATTGTTTAACACCGTTGGGCCCCGCCAGACCGGTCAATATGGAATGGTGTTGCCCAGGTTTATCGCCGCGGCAAAACGCGGCGAGCCACTGCGCGTTTATGGTGACGGCAAACAAACCCGATGTTTTTGTTACGTCCAGGACACAGTTGAGGCGTTGGTTCGATTGCAAAGTTCTCCAGCGGCGCGAAACAACATTTTCAACATCGGCAATCCGGAAGAGGTCAGCATTCTCGAATTGGCAAAGCTGGTCATTGAACTGACGAAATCGAAATCCACGATTGAATTGGTCGCTTACGAGAAAGCTTACGCTCCGGGATTCGAGGACATGCTGCGCCGGAAGCCCGTGATCGAGAAGCTCATCAAAACGACTGGCTTCAAACCGTCAACGTCGCTCCGCGAAATTATTCAACGAACCGCGAGCTGAATTTTACCCCAGCCCCAGTTTCTGGAACTCAGCCTGCAAGGCCATATTGAATTCCTGCAAATCTTCCTGGGACGGCTTATATCCTTTTTCCGGCGGCACAATGCCGAGGCGGCCGGTCTGGTCGAGAAACCATTCTGCGCCTTTGCCATCACTAAACTTCACTTTGCCGCTGACGAGCGCACCGGGACGTGCGATTTGGTCGACAGTCACACTGACATTTCCCGGCAACGCCGGCTCGGCGGCGGCTTCTTCGGCGGGCGGTTCCGGCGTGATTTCTTTCGGTGCGGGCGGTGGTTCGGGATCTTTGGGTTTCAGCTTGAGGTCGTCCACGAGCATGCGGACTTCCAGATAGGTCATGCGCAGGCCCAACTCTTTTTCTATGCGCGTTTGGATTTCGGAAAGCTTTTGGCCTTCATTAATCCATTGCGTGACCTTTTGCTTTTGCTTCTCGTCGAGCTGCATATCCAGTCAACCTAACGCAGAGACGGGGTGAATATCAAATTTGACCTTTTGGACCCCCCGCACAAAAACCAGTGCAAAGAATACACCGCCGGTTATGCTCACGTTCATGTTCCACTGTCGGATGGTTTCGCTACTCGCGCTAACCCTTGGCTTGACGGCCGCAAACGCGACGGAAGTGCTCAAGTCGCCTGATGGCAACATCAGCGTCGTCATTGAAGCGCGCGCGACGAATGACCTGCCAACATGGTCCGCATCGTTTAAAGGCCGAACGTTATTTGCGAATTGCGAATTGAGTCTGAACGTCGCCGGCGAAGGAGATTCGTTTCGCGACGCGCGTCTTATTTCAAAACACCGCGACTCCAAAGACGAGACGATCCCGGTTCTTTTTGGGAAGTCCGCTTCGGCGCGAAATCATTACCGGGAACTTCGGCTGACCTTCAAGAATGCCGGCGGTCGACAAGTGGACGCCGTTTTCCGATGTTACGACGACGCGGTTGCGTTTCGTTATGAAGTTCCTCGGCAAGTGGGCAGTGACGAGATCGTTATCGCGGACGAGGGAACATCCATTGGCGTTTCGGGCAACCCGACTGCTTACATCCAAATCTTGGAAAATTTTCGGACGCCGCACGAGCATCTGGTCGCAACGACGCCTTATGATGATATAAAACCGCGCCTGCTTCTGGACACGCCGCTGACTCTCTCGTGGACGGACGGCACCGCGGCAGCAATCACCGAAGCGTCACTGCGCCGCTATGCGGGCATGTCGTTGACGAAGACGCAATCAGTGTTGAGATGCCAATTGTCGCCGTGGCCGGACGGCATGAAAGTGAAAACGCGTCTGCCAATGCAATCGCCGTGGCGCGTCGTGTTG
>JAICXV010000789.1 GCA_025934545.1 Verrucomicrobiia bacterium | reverse complement strand
ATTGCAGCGAAGGCGTTTTGAGTTTGGGGCGCGACGGGAAGAAATTGTCAGGGGATGAATTTGTTCGGGGAGAATATGGGGCTCCTGACGAAGCGAATGGTCTATTTAGTGGGAGGTGAGTTCTTTTTGCAGGGCGTCCTTGGTGGCTAGCTTCTGGATTAAAGTTTGTTGTTCGGGCGTCGTGGCATACGGCAGAAGCAGAGAGCGGTCGTCGGGACGATGTCCGTTGTTGGCTGCCATGTAGGCGTCGTAGAGGGAGTTGAGGGTCTTTTCCTGCAGGGAGAAATAGTCCGATGTGCTGCCGAAGCCCCGCGGGCCGATTGTGAATCGGTAATCAAACATTTCGTCTGGCGTCGTTTTTTCAGTGATTTGAAAATCTCCGCCCAAGCCGCTTTTTTTTGCGGCGACGATTTGCCATCGGTCGAGTAGGCTGGGATCGATGGGAGGATCAAAGTAGGTTTGAAGCTGTGCGAGATCGGTTGGAAATTCATTTTTGTCTTCAGTGTATTTTTGCAACGCACTTTGTATTTTGATGACCAATTGGTTTTCGCCTGCGTGTCGCAAATCAGCGAGAGCCTGGCGATAGTCGGCTTCGGTTTCCAATTTGCCGCTGGCGGCGCTCAACCAATCGTTCTCTTTGAGATATTGCAGTTCGGGAATTTTTGCGTCTGGCGACTGCGCCAATCGCTGTTTGAGTTTGTTGATTTTGGTCAGCCACTCTTTTGCTTTCACATTCAGCGGATCGCTTTCCGCCGCCTTGAACTGAGTCACTTCGCCTCGAAGGGTTAAAAGTTCGGTCGTATTCTGGTTGGATTTTAATTGCTCGTTTTCACCGGTGATGGCGGACAAGCGATTGAGGGCGTCGTCGCGCTCGCGCTGCAATTGCTGGTTTTGCGAGGCCAACGGAGCCTGTTGTTGTTGGAGTGTGCGGATTTGTCCGCTCAGTTCTGAAGTCTGACGGGCTTCGTAGAGGCTGGCGCCGGCAAGGGCCACGATGGTGAGTGTGACGAGAATCTTTTGCAATGTAGTCATGGCGATGGCTTTGGTCACGGTGATGGCGGTTGAAGCGTGGGCGGCGGTGGTTCCGGTCAGAGCCGCGGCGGATACGAAAGTCGTCAGTGAGAGTGGGGCGGATTGAACGGCATTGGTGGAAATCAAGACCGCCAATCCGCCGGCGCCCACGGCCACACCTCGCTTGGAGAATAATTCGCGCAAGCGCTCGACCGCGCGGCTGACGCGTTTTTGGGCGGCTTCCTCGGAGGTGCCGAAAAGCTGGCCCATCTCACGCGCGGATTTGCGTTCGAAATAGCGGAGTAATAACGCATCACGGTCGGAATGACCCAATTCCGCGATGGCGTCGTCGAGGTGCGGGGCGATGTTTTTCCAGACGGCTTCGGGTTCATCGGCGAGCAATTCATTCATGGCGGCAGCCTCCTGTTCGCGCGCGCGGCGGCGGACTTCGGTGCGGACGGAATTGGCGGCGAGATTGCGCGCGGTGGAATGCAACCAACTGGATAAGACGGAGCGGTCCCGCACTTGCAGCGCATTTTT
>JAICXV010000504.1 GCA_025934545.1 Verrucomicrobiia bacterium | reverse complement strand
GCAGCAGCGTCGTGCCAAAGCCTGTCCGGAACGGGAAAAATGTCCATACCCAAACCGAGCAGAGCTTCACCATCCACAAAAGCGTCGACGCCAGCCAATTCCGCGCGGCGGATATTTTCTGCGATTTGCGCGCCAAAGCTCGAATTGGTTGCAGAATCCTTTAGGTCGATGAGCTTACCGGTGTCGATGTCGATGCCCTCGGTCACACCGCGTTCGATGACAGAGCCGAACGACACGCCTCCTCCTGTATCATTTTTTTCGCGAAAATTAAGCTGCCGCTCTTTGCGAGCTTCCTCTGGCGTTCCAAAATAGAGGGAGGCAAATGCGTTGCCGTCAGTTCCATACATGCTGACGTGTGGCAAACCAGTCTGAGGATGAGGATCTATTAACTCGAAAGTGCCGGCCCCTTTCCTGATTCGCATCTGCTGCTCAGGCGCAATCCGGCTCGATCCTTTATTCGTGGCGGTAATATGCAGGCCGAGTGTTGCCACGTCGGCGCTAACAAGGCTGTAGGCTCCGCGAGCGATGAGCTTTTCAGGAGTGCGCACAACGGAAGCAACGCCGATCCAGTCACCACCGCGAAATTGTTCCTGACCAATACTGAAGTTTGTTTCCTCGGGAGTAACGGCTGGAAAGGTCCAGGTCGTGCCGTCGTGAGTAACAAATGGAGCAACACTTTCAGACAATTTCGTGTCTTCAGCGACGGAGCCGGATCCCCAATGTCGTTGAAGTGCACGAACTCCATTGAAGATCAGTAATACAACCAAAACCACCGCCACCCATCGACTATAGCGAAAACTCAGTTTTCGCTTTTTTGTCAAAACTGTGACTACGGCCATCAACATCGCAGCGACGCCGGCATAAAACGATCTCGAGTGTCCGTTGAAAATAAAGCCATCGCCATCGTGCGGGAAAAACAACCACGGCTGAGTCACCCCAAGTCGCAATCCGCCGCGCCATGAATGTGGGAGCGCGAAATCCAAAAACAGAACCGCGGCAAGCCCCCATCGCAAGATTTGACGCCAACGCTCCTGAAAAACGGTTTGTTGCAAAGAATCAGTCGATTGCGATGCAGGAACACCTGGCGGTGCGATCGGCGTGGCAATCGTTTCGATTTCGGTCCTGAATTGACTGGCCTGTTGATACCGTTGTTCGGGCTCCTTCTCTAATGCGCGCAAAACGATTTCGTCGAGACGAACGTCGATCTGCACCTTTTTGGATGGCGCGGCTAAACGACCGAGTGGAAGTTCGCCGGTCAGCATTTCATAAAACACGACGCCGACTGAATAGATATCGGCGCGATGATCGACGGTGAGCGGCTTCTCGACTTGCTCGGGCGCCATATAGTGAGGCGTGCCGACAACGTGCTGTGCGCCAGTGAGCGGCTCTTGTCTTTCCGCGCCGAGAATTTTGGCGATACCGAAGTCGGCGATTTTTACCCGGCCTTTTTTATCGACGAGAATGTTTTCGGGTTTGATGTCCCGATGAACGACGCCTTCGTCGTGCGCGTATTGGAGCGCGTCGCAGATTTTGGGAACGATTGACAGAGCTTGCGCCGGCGACAGACGCCCGGCGCGTTCCATTTCACGCAGATTCACGCCGTCGACGAACTCCATTAGTAGATAGTGGTAGCCTCGGTTCCCGTCCGCCTCGTCACCTCGGCGGCTACGGCCGAACTCGTGCACGGCAACGATATTCGGATGCGTTAGCCGTGCCAAGGCGCGTGCTTCGCGGGTAAACCGATCAGTGAACCCGGGGCCAGTCGCCGCTTCCGGTGGAAGAATTTTCAGCGCGACGTAGCGATCGAGCATCGGTTGTCGCGCCTTATAAACTGCCCCCATACCGCCCTGCCCTATAAATCCAAGGATTTCGAGCTGTGGAAAGTGGGGTTTCAGTTCGTCAATCGATGGTGGCTGGAAGGTAAACTTTTTTGCAGCGCCAATCTCTGGTTCCGTGCCGGTCGGAAAACCGGCTTGCATGAGGCACTCCGGGCAGAGTCCCGCGGGCGTATTGGGTGCCAAAGGCTTACTACATTTAGGGCATGTTGTCGTTGTATCCATTATTGCCTTTCACTGGATACTATCGGAATTGGCAGCGAAGGTTACACGATTTTCGCGCGAACGTGCGAACGACCTAAGAGCGCGAAGGACTTTAACCAACCAGCGCAGCAAACAGGTGACGCATTTCTTCTTTTACTTCGCCAGGTGAGCCGACGGTGTTCGCGATCTCGGATTGTAACAATTCGCGGTAGCGTTTGCGGAGACGGTGGACGGCTACTTTGATTGCGCCTTCGTTCATGCCAAGGACTCGTGCGAGGTCGCCATAAGGTTGCGATTCACGCGATCCGGTGAGCGTTTGTTTTAGCGCATTGAAAAGGTCCGCTTTGTCTTCCCGCTTATACTCGGATTCGAGTTGTGTCATTACGGATTGCAACAAGGCGAGAGCCCACTTTTTGTCGAAGTCTTTGTCGGGCGTTTCGAGGGTCGCGGGTTCAAGGTCGTAGCGTTGTTCGGCCTGGGCCAGGTCCAATGAAAAAACTTCGGACCCGCCGCCACGCTTTTGGGCGCGTGATTTTTGCCACTCTTGCGCGAGAAAATTGTTCATCGCGGTGAGAATGAAGGAGCGGAATCGGCCGCGCTCGGGATCAGCGGCGATGATCGATTGTTTTTCGAGCATGTGCGCGAAGAAAGACTGGGTCAGATCTTGTGCGTCATGAGCGGAATAGCCGCGACGCCGCACGTAAGCATAAAGTGGATACCAATAGGTTTGGCAAAGACGCGCGAGGGCGTCTCGGGAACGTGTGGTGTCGCTCCGCCCGGCGGCGAGGACGACGGACCATCTCGTGGTGACGAAAACCGGCTGGCGAACTTGTGGCGCGCTTGTGCTCATCAGTCGGCAAAGATTTGTTTCGGACTGACTGTGAGGTGCGTTGAGATTTCGTTCATGAAATCGCGGCCGAATTCATCGAGCTTTTTGTCCCCTACTCCGCTGATTTGGCTGAACGCAATCGCGTCAGTCGGATAGTCGCGAGCCATTTGGCGCAAGGCGACGTCTGAGAATACGATGTAGGCAGGAACGTCGCGCTCGTCGGCCAGCTTGCGGCGGAGGTGCCGCAATTTTTCGAAAAGGGTTTCATCGCAACTGATGTCGCCGACCTGAGACTTTCGTTGCCTGGTCGCAGTTACGATCGGCTTGGTCAGTACGACTTTGCGGCGGTCGCGAAGCACAGCGCGGCCTTCATTGCTGAGTTCGAGTGTCAGGAATTTACCGGT
>JAICXV010000117.1 GCA_025934545.1 Verrucomicrobiia bacterium | reverse complement strand
TTCGGTTCGATCCCGATAACCTTCACTTTCGGTTTGAGCTGTCGCAGCGCCATCCCGATTCCCGCCACCAACCCACCGCCACCGATCGGGACCAGGACATAATCAACATCTGGAACCTGCGCCGCGATTTCGATCCCTAACGTCCCCTGTCCCGCAATAATTTCTGGATCATCGTAGCCATTGACGTAAGTGAGATGCTGCGCCGCCGCCAGTTCGTCGGCTTTGACCCGCGCCTCGGCAAGCTCATTGCCGTGCAGCACAACCGTTGCGCCGAGCTTGCGACAATTGCTCACTTTTGTGATCGGCGCAAAAATCGGCATCACCACCGTCGCGGGAATATTTAGCCGTTGCGCATGGTAAGCAATCGCGAGCGCGTGATTTCCCGCCGACGCCGCAATAACACCGCGCTTTTTCTTCTCAGGCGAAAGAAGCGTCAACGCATTACAAGCGCCGCGCTCCTTGAAGCTGCCCGTTCGTTGAAGGTATTCGAGCTTGCAGTAAATCTTCGCGCCCGTCAGTTCGGAGAGTGGGATGGAAAGCGGACACGGCGTTTGCACCACATTTCCCGCGATGCGTTGTGCCGCATCTTCGATATCGCGAAAACTCACCGCCATGCATCAGTAATCCCGCTCCTTTGCCGATATGTCAACAGCATGCGCGCGCCGCGCGTCACTTTACGTTAACATCGTCCATCACTTTGATTTCGATATTCCGATACATCACTTCCGCGCATTCCTGTTGGAACAGAATTTTTCCGCGCACCAGCGGCGTCCACTTTCCGTCGACCATATGTTCAAGATGCGTAAAGCCATTGTTCAACTTGCCATTGATGAGATACCGCGCGCTATCACCATCAACAATCATATCGACCTTATTCCAGCCCTCTTTCTCGAAATCTCCCACGGCATGATGCACGCGCCGAATATTCCCCGAAACACCTTGCGTATAAGGAACACCGTCTTCTTTGAAATACGGCATCGACGAAAAATTCGTGTGAACAACGTGCGTGTTTTCGTTCGTGACAACGTTGCCCGTCATATTCGTTGTCGCCGGATCAACCGTCGTCATCATGCGCACATAAACCGTGAAAATGTCGCCCGTGTCGCCTTCCTGCACCTGGCATTCGATGCTCTTGGGCCACACGCCGTCCGGCCCGATGCAATGAAAGAGCACGCCCGCATCGCGCTTCGCCTTTACTTTTCCATCGAACTTCTTTTTGCCCCACTTGTATTCGAACCGCAGATGATAATGCGAATATTCCTTCTCCGTAATCATGTATCCGAACTTCTGATTACTGCGATCCGGCGCATCTTTATACATGTGTACCATCCCGTCGTGGATCGTGAACAAATGATTCGTGTCCTTTTCCAGCCGTTTGCTCCCGCTTACCAGATACCAGCCCGAAAAATCTTTTCCGTTGAACAAAGGCTTGAACCCATCATCCGCCGCGCGGCCAACGAAACAAAAAATGAGCGAAGCGAGAATGGGCAACAGACGTGTCTTCATGGAATGGCCAAGGTGTAACGTAATTCCGCAGACGCGTCAAACGTTGCTCATCGCATCCACCGGCTTCGCCGTGAGCGCAGCCCCGCAGTTCGCGCAATAATTCGCGTTCGCCATCGATTTCGTCGCGCATTGCCGGCAAACTCGTTGCTCGCGCGCATGCCGGTAGTGAATGACCAGATTGCGAATATACGGAATCCACGTGAACAAATACGCAAAGATAAAAACCGAATCGTGGTGCTTCAGCGCGTAGACTAAAAGAAGCAGCGCGCCAGAAAGGCTTAGCCACCAGAACGCTACCGGGACGACCACCTGTCGCTTCTTTTCGGTCGCATACCACTGAACAAAAAAGCGCGTAGAAAAAATAACGTTGCCAACCCAACCTACGACCTTCCAGACGCTCCACGTAATTCCGAGAAACTTCCCGCCGTGCCAAATCAGATGGTTCAGCCAATCCATGTTTTACTCGGCCAACAACTTTTCGATTTTCGTTTTCACATCTTCGCGCGCATTGAGATCGCGCAGCACACCTTTTTTATCGACCAGCCACATCGCCGGAATGGCCGTGATCCCGAATTTTTGCGCGTAAACATTTTCCCATTGTTTGCCGTCGTAATATTGCGGCCACGGCATCTGGCGCTCCGCGGTGAACTTCGTCAACTTCGCCTGCTCCGTGTCGAGACTGATGCCGACAACCTCGAAACCTTTCGCGTGCAATTGGTCGTAAGCTTCTTTCACGTGCGGAATTTCACCCACGCATGGCATGCACCACGTCGCCCAAAAATCGATCAGCACAACTTTCCCTTTCATTTTGTCGAAATCGACTTCGCGTCCGTCGACCGCTTTGAAAGCCAGATGAAACGGTTTGCCGACACTCTCGAATTTCTCGATCAACCGCGTCGCGTGTTCCTTCAACTTGGGCAACACCGGCCCGTTCGTGAACCGCTTCAATCGCTCGACAACATCGGTAAAACCATAATCGCCAATGGTATTTTCCAGCTCCATCTGCTGCGCCATTTCAGAACGCTTGTCCTTCGGATACTTCGTGTAAAACGCGTGCGCCTTATCCAAAAGTTTGATCACAAACGGCTGCATGAATTTCTTCATCTCCTCGTCTGTGGGTCGGCGCGTCTGCCATTCATCCGGCGGCGTGATCCGCAAACTGTTTCGCAAATCGTTCCAGTCTTTATCTGCGTTATCGTCAGATTTTTTGTCAGCGGCGACGGCGGCCTTTTCAGCCTTTTCTTCGGCGCTAACAATTAAAGGAGTTGCGAGAATCGTCGCCAGCAAGCAAATGCGGACAAATCGGCGAATAGGCATGATAAACATTCGCTAACGGTGTAGCGGCACGGGAACGTTGTTCCAAGCTTATTCCGCTCAGCCGCCCGCCACAATTTTGACAATTTCCAAGCGATCGCCCGCGCGCAATTCACGTTGGCAGAATTGCGACGGTGCCACCGCTTCACCGTTGTGTTCGACCACAACACTTCGCGGCAGCAACCCTTGCGCGACCAGAAACTGTTCCAACGTGCACGGCAACGACGTCGGCACTTCCTGACCGTTCGCGATAACGATGTTGTCGCTCATGCGGTCAACGCGGCGTCCCAATCTTTCCAAACCGGTTCATAGCCCAGCCGACGCAAAAGGTCCGCCATTTCGGCCGGTGATCGTTCATCCGCAATATCGAACTGCCCGGTCGCCGGCGTCGCTCCTGTCGATGCCCATTCGCTCGCGCCCGCTTCGACAATCCGACCACGAACCGTTTGATGAATATTCTGTTTGCCCGCGCCAGTATATCCGCCGGGTTCGGTGTGACTGCCCGCGCTGATCATCGTGATGCCGAGCGGAATCAAACCATCGCGCAACTTCGCCGGCTCGCGCGTGGAAAGAACCAGACCCGCGTCCGGGAGAAAAACGCGCAACGCACAAATCAGTTGGACGAGTTGTCGGTCCGACATTTGGGTGAGCGGTTGGAACTCACCGGCGCACGGACGCAACCTTGGCAGCGAAATCGTCAGTTGCGCCTTCCAACAATTCTTCAACAAAAACTCGGCATGGGCCGCGACACAAAGCGCTTCGTATCGCCAATCCGCCAAACCATACAGCGCGCCGATACCGAGCCGCCGGAACCCCGCCGCATAAGCGCGCTCGGGCGTTTCCAACCGCCAATCAAAATCGCGCTTGGGCCCCGCCGTGTGCATGTCCGCGTAAATCTTGCGATCGTAAGTTTCCTGGTAAACGACCAAACCATCCGCGCCCGCGTCCACGAGCGGTTTGTATTCCTCCATTTGCATCGGCCCGAGCTCCAGCGAAATACTGGGAAACTCTTTGTGCAACGCCGCGATACAGTCTTTGAGATACGACCCGGAAACAAACTTTGGATGCTCGCCGGCCACGAGCAAAATATTGCGGAACCCCTGCTCCTGCAGCGCGCGCGCTTCCCGCAACACTTCATCCACCGAAAGCGTGACGCGCAGGATCGCGTTGTCGCGCGAAAACCCGCAGTAAGAACAATTATTGATGCACTCGTTCGACAAATACAGCGGCGCGAACAGCCGGATGACTTTGCCAAACCGCTGCCGCGTGAGCGATTGCGAGCGTGCACAGAGTTGTTCCAGACCTTCATCCGCCGCCGGTGAAATCAACGCCGCGAAATCCGAAATTGTCAGGCGCTCCTTTGATAAAGCAACTCGCGCCTCCGAAACCGTGCCATGACCGGATTGCCTTTGCAGCGTTTCGATGGGCAAGGAATTGAATTGATCGGCAAAACTCACAACGTTTGGATTAACACTTTCTCGTGGAAATGGACTCCATGAATTAAGGCTACAAGATTGGACAACGTCGTCAAACCGGATTGGGTGAGCGTTATTGATAAAGTTGCGTTTTGTGTAACGTGTTGTTGAGCGCGCGGTTGTGACTTTAGCGCGGCCACGACCTGGGTGCAAAAAGATGCAGAAAACAAGGGTGCAAAACGCGATGAAACGTAAGCGGGCGTGGAGATTTTTGAGGTTGATGGTTGTTTTAGAAAAAGTTTTTTTGGTGGCAGTGGACGGCAGCCAGTGACAGTAGGTGACAGCCAGTGCAAGCGGATTGGTTGATTGAGTTTTGTTAATCGAAGGTTGGCGATGAAAAAAGAATGAGAGCACGGACTTTGGAGTCCGCGTGTTGGTGAGCCCTTTATTCCCGGTTGGACGCGTTGAGGCGTTCATGGGGTTGATGATGCCATGAAGTAGCTGTTTTGTCGATGCGGAAGTGAATGGGCGATTCCGCCGTGATATTGATTCAACCCTTGCAGGGTTGAACTCTTGCTGGACGGAACCCGGGGTAGCACCCCGCCACCCTCTGCAACCCCGGGCTGAGTGATCTGAATCCCGTTGGGATTCAACAGCCAGGCGTATCGTCGGTTCTCTTGACGTTGATTTTGCGGGAGCGCATACTGTAGTTGTGAAGGCAGAACCGAAATTGACTGACATCTTCTCGCAAAACGCCGAGATCATGAGCGGCGCTTTGGTCTTTAAAGGCACACGCGTTCCCGTCCAGACTTTCTTCGAACATCTCGACCGCGGCGGCACAATTGATCAGTTTCTGGAGTGGTACGATGGTGTCACCCGCGAACAACTCGCAGCCGCCGAACAAATTCGTGTTCCCGCCGGCGCGTGAGAATCCTGTTCGATCAAGGCGTTCCCAAACCATTGGCCAAACATCTCGTTGGCCATGAAGTGCGACGCGCATTCGAATTTGGCTGGTCCGAGAAAAAGAACGGCGAATTGATCAAGCTGGCTGAAGACGCTGGATTCCAGATGCTGATGACGACCGACCAAAATCTTCGTTATCAGCAAAATCTGACCGGACGCAAGATTGCCGTGTTCATTCTCGGCAAAGGCAACTGGCCCGATATTGAGCCGCATGTGATTCAGATTGCCGTGCGCGTCAATGCGACTTCCTCCGCAGGATTTCATATCTTCGAGATTTCGTGACTGATGCTCTTAAACCTTGAACATTAAACTTCAAACTGCGACGCTGCCATCGTGAGGCGACGGCGGAAACTTTTGATCCTGGGTACGTGTGGTCTTGTGACGATCGTTGCCGTTTACTTCTTCTGCCTTCGCGAAAAGGAGCCTTCTTATAATGGGCGCACGTTGAGTGATTGGTTGGAGCGATACGAGCCGACCTACACGTGGGGACACAGCCATAAATCCACGACAACTGAAAAAGAAGAAGCGGCAAAAGCGGTGTTGAAAATTGGAACAAATGCAATCCCCTTTCTCGTAGAGTAAAGCACCGCAGAAGATGCTTCTTGGCGCAGAACAGTATTGCAGGCAGTTCCCAAAATGGCACCGAAACGCGTCTCGGATTGGTTATACGCGCGGATTGATGAACGGCTTTGGTTGACAAGTCACCAACGGCGATGGTTCCTCGCGCAAAGAGGATTTATAATACTTGGCAGCAACGCCGCGCCGGCACTTCCAAATCTTAAGCCAGTTGGCCTTACAGATGCCCAACAAATTCCGCGCGCATGATTTGGAAACATATATTCATTCCATCGAATCAAAGAGCACGCGAGGCGGAACGGTCACGAATAGCAACCGCTCGATAAATTGAAACAGCACGCGTCACCAAACCGTGTTCCATCGGTGGTTAAAAAGTCTCATGTTCTATGCCACCTCCACAAAAAGTTCACTTTTAACAGAAAAAAGTGCGGTTTAAGTCTCTGGTGTATCTCCCGTGTCTACAGTTTTTGACAGGTCGTAACGGCATGATACAATTCACACAGAGTTAAGCAGCAATTTAACTCGTTGATCGCAGTCCCGCGATCGACAACAAAAAGGACCGCCATGCACACGCACTCTGGAAAACCGAAACGTTTTAGACTGCGGCAGTCCCTGCCGCTTTCCCATTGTCACACCTGGCCTCCCTCTTTAAATCATCCGCGCCATCCGTGTTATCCGTGGTTAATTTTGCGTCTTCGTCCCTTCGCGTCTCTGCGTTCCTTCTTAACGCCGCCCTCTCAACATTTCGTAACTTTTCGCCGCATTTCGCCAGAAGTCGCCACATTTCGCCACATTTAGGCCTCCACCCCACCCCACCCTTTAAAACGACACAATTATGACCCAACAAACTGACATCCAATAAATTGCCGATGGGCAACAACAGCAAAAAACCACGGTTTTTGCAGATAAAAACGCATTTGCTTTACGAGGCCGCCAATTGGCGATGCTTTGGAAAGACCGGGCGCAGGTTTGTCGAAAGACTGTCCTGCAATTCCTGCAACTGTTGGTAAACGGCGACATTCTTTTTGTTCGGCGTCGCCGTTTCGCTGTCGTTCAACTGCACGAATTCGTCGGTGATGGCGTTGATGGAAATTTTTTCGCCACGTTGCAAGCGCCAGCACCAGAGAGCTTGCAGGGCCGCGCCGTATGCCGCGCCTTCGCTGACTTTGATGGTGACAACTTCGGCGTTGAAAATGTCGGCCATGATTTGACGCCAGAGTTT
>JAICXV010000239.1 GCA_025934545.1 Verrucomicrobiia bacterium | reverse complement strand
GTTCGTCGGCGATCATTTGCAAACGCCGCCGATGGTTTCGGCGGTGAAAATCGATGGCGTGCCGCTTTATAAGATGGCGCGTAAGGGCATCGAGGTAGAACGCAAGCCGCGACTGATTCATATTTATACCTATAAATTCACCAGCTACTCCGAGCCGATCGGGGTCTTCCGTGTCGCGTGCACCAAGGGAACCTATGTCCGCAGCCTTGCTCACGACCTTGGCCAAAAGATCGGTTGCGGCGCGCATCTCGCGACGTTGCGCCGGCTGGTTTCGGGAAAATTCGATGTGGCCGACGCGATTCAATTGGAAGACGTCTGCAAGCTTTCCAAAACTGAATTGGAAAAACGTGTGTTGCCGTTCCTGAAACTGCTGGCGATGGCGAACACTCCCGCCGAATGAACCTGATCCATCACGCCGCCGACCTGAATCCCGGCACACGCAAAGTGTGTGTCGCGATTGGGGTGTTTGACGGCGTGCATTTGGGGCATCAACAGGTCATTCGCCAAACGATGTCGGATGCGATGCAGCACGACGCGCTTTCGGTGGTAGTTACATTTGATCGACATCCAAACGCGGTGGTCGCGCCCGAGCGAACGCCTGCGCTGATTTATCCGCTGGGAAAGAAATTGTCGGTGATCGAATCGTTGGGTGTGAACACGACGTATTTAATCGAGTTCACAAAAGATTTCAGCGAGATTGGCGCTGAGAAATTCGTGCGCGATCTCGCGCGCGATTTCAAAAATATCCAAAGCATTTGTGTCGGCAGCAATTTTACTTTTGGCCACAAACGCGGTGGCAATGTTGAGTTGTTGCGAGCGCTGGGGAAGGGATTGAGTTTTCAGGTGCACGGTTTGGCGAGCGTGGCGTTGGACGGGCAGGCGGTGAGCAGCACGCGCGTGCGCGAGGTGATTCGCGCTGGAAATTTTGATATCGCAAATCAAATGCTCGGGCGGCCGTATGCGCTTTGCGGACGCGTCGTGAAAGGCGACGGTATCGGGCGAAAAATCGGTTTTGCGACGGCGAACCTCGACGTTGCCGGACTGGCGCTCCCGCCCATGGGAGTTTATGCAGCGCGCGCTCAAGTTTTGGAGAACACATATCGCGCTGCGGTGAACATTGGATACCGGCCAACGCTCGGTTCACCCGTGCCAAAATTACAAGTTGAGGCGCATCTCCTCGATTTCAACGAGAACATCTACAGCGAAACGCTGGAATTGACGTTTGTGAAAAAACTTCGCGACGAACAAAAGTTCGCTTCGACTACTGAGCTTCAGGAGCAAATCGGCAAGGACGTCGAGGCGGCGCGAAACTCTTTCTAACGCTGGCGCGCGTCGTTGGTTTTCCGTGTGGAATTGGGCAGTTTTGAGGCTACTTTCCTTGAACAGTTATGCTCTTGGCTTGTCCATAAGACGTAGTCATTCTAACCAACTCATGAATACAGGCATTAGTGCGATTAACGAAGAAGTGCAGCGGGCCAGCGCGTTTGTGCGGCCGTTGTTTACCGAAATCGGCAAGGTCATTATTGGCCAAAATTATCTCGTTGAACGGCTGACGATCGGGCTGCTGGCCAACGGCCACGTCCTGCTGGAAGGCGTGCCCGGTTTGGCGAAAACACTCGCCGTCAAAACGCTGGCGAGTTGTCTGAACGTCAAATTTTCGCGTCTGCAATTTACGCCTGACCTTTTGCCGGCAGATTTGATCGGGACGCAAATTTATAATCCGCAAACCGGCGCGTTCACCACGCGACGCGGACCGCTCTTTGCCAATCTCGTCCTCGCCGACGAAATCAACCGCGCGCCGGCCAAGGTGCAAAGTGCGTTGCTCGAAGCGATGCAGGAGAAACAAGTCACCATCGGCGAACAAACATTTAAGCTCGAAGAGCCGTTCCTGGTTTTGGCGACGCAAAATCCGATTGAACAGGAAGGGACCTACCCGCTGCCGGAGGCGCAAGTCGACCGCTTCATGTTGAAACTGAAAATTGTTTATCCGACGCGTGAGGAAGAGCGGCAGATTTTGGATTTGATGGCACGCACCAGCGCTGCGCCGGTGGCGGCATCGGTGGTGACGCCGAAAGAGATCATGCACGCGCGCCAAGTCATCAATGACATTTATATCGATGAAAAAGTACGCGACTACATCGTCGACGTCGTTTGTTGCACGCGAAATCCTGAGGCCTATAAAATCGCGGGCCTGGCCGGTTTGATTCAACTGGGCGCGTCACCTCGCGCGACCATCGGCCTGACGCTGGCCGCGAAAGCTTACGCATTTCTAAAGGGTCGCGGCTACGTCACTCCGCAAGACGTGAAGAGTATCGGCATGGATGTTTTGCGTCATCGCGTCAGCGTGACTTACGAAGCTGAAGCGGAGGAAAAGACGAGCGAGAACATTGTTCAGAAAATTTTTAATGAACTTCCGGTGCCATGATTCGGATGACTGCGTTAACTCAACCGCCGCTTCAACTCACTCGGTTTGCGAGCACCGTGGAAAACTGCAATGACGGAAAAAACGTCTTCGTTTACGAGGAAGTAAACACTGTAACGCCAAAAGCGTTTCAACCGGATTTTTCGTGCGGTGTTACGGGTCTTGGCGAAATGTTCGGGATTAGCAGCTGCGCGTTTCAAGGCTTCGTCAACTTCGTGTTGGAAATCCCGACCCAAACCTGGCTGCTTACGTTCATACCACCCAATGGCGTCCAGCATCTCTTCGCTGGCCAGCGTCTTGAATACGATGGTCATTTCCAACCAAACCGCTTCTTGGCTTCAGACTGCACTTGTTCCCAAGGAATGCCTTCCTTTGGGTTCTTTTTAAATTCAGCGATTCGGCGGTCTAATTCGGCCACTTGTTCTGGAGTCAACCCATCATCTGCGTCAGTAAACTCGTCGAGGATGGTTTCAACAACCTCGTGCTGCTCATCCGCGGGCAGTCTGCGAATTTCTTCCAGAATTTGGGCGGCGCTCATACAGTCAATCTATCAAAATTAAAGTCCGCATCAAGCCATGATCCCGCGCGAAATTCTCAAAAAAATCCGGCAGATCGAGTTGCGCACAAATCGGCTCGTGACCGAAACCCTCGGCGGCCAGTACCACAGTGTCTTTAAAGGGCAGGGGATGAATTTCGAAGAGGTGCGCGAGTACCAGCCCGGTGACGAAGTGCGCGCCATCGATTGGAACGTCACCGCGCGGATGAATCATCCGTTCGTCAAAAAATTTGTCGAGGAACGCGAGTTGACGTTGATGTTGCTGGTCGATTTGAGCGGCTCGGGTTTGTTTGGGTCGGGCGAACAATCGAAGCGCGAAATCGCGGCGGAGATTGCTTCGGTGCTGGCGTTTTCGGCGATTCGCAACAATGACAAGGTTGGGCTGATTCTTTTTACGGACGATGTCGAAAAATATATCCCGCCAAAAAAAGGACGTCGCCATGTGTTGCGCGTTATTCGCGAGATTTTGTTTTTTAAACCGAAAAAGCGCGGCACGAATTTTAATGAAGCTTTGAACGTTTTGAACCGCGTGGCGCGACGGCATGCGATTGTCGTGCTGATTTCTGATTTCCTTTTTGAAAACGCTTCGGACCAACCGCAACAGGAGCGCCCACCGTCTGCGTTCGTCGGGTCGCCGACGATTGGTCCGCGTTCGTTGCCGGCGTTGCGTCAGACCAATCGCCGCCACGACCTGATCGCGATTCAGGTCGTCGACCGTTATGAATTGGAATTGCCCGCGCTGGGGCGTCTGGTCCTGAAAGATGCGGAGACCGGCGAAGTCATTGAAGTAAACACATTCGATCATCGGCGGCGAGGGGCGTTTGCGGAACGACGGCAGCGGCATCAGGCCGAGTTATTGCGCATGTTCCGGTCGAACAGCATCGATGCGATCCAAATCCGCACCGACCAGCCATATCAGAATGCGCTCGGGAAATTTTTCGAAACACGCGAGAAACGGTTGCGCCGAGGATGAACACCAACGCTGCACTAGTCGTCCCGCCGACACCGTCAACGAATGTTGCCGGCGCGCAGCTGACTTACCACGCCACCGCGAAGCCGTTGATCGATATTTCGAATCCATGGTTTTGGGTTTGGGTGGCCATTGCGATTATCGTCGGCCTCGCCATCGTGTTTTTCATTTGGATTTATTTCAGGAAGAAAACTGGTGGCCCGCCGATTATTCCGATTGTTCCACCGCACGTCCGCGCTCGTCGCGCGCTGGAGCGGGCGCTGTTGCTCATCAGCGAACCGAAGCCGTTTACGACCGCTGTTTCCGACACGCTCAGAACTTACCTCGAGGAACGCTTCAATTATCGCGCGCCGGAACGCACGACTGAAGAGTTTCTTTACGAACTGCAAAGCACGAGCCATCTGACGTTGGACCAGAAGGCGAGCCTTGCTGATTTCCTTTCGCAATGCGATCTGGTGAAGTTCGCGAAATATGAACCGACGGAAACGGAGTTGCGCAATCTCCACGGCGCGGCAATGCGGCTGGTAAATGAAACTGAACCGGAAGAGATTCACGAGCCAATCGGAAAGACGCAGGCCCAGCCGGCTGAAGCCGGAACGACGAACTAATGAATTTTGCCCATCCACTTGTGCTCTGGCTGCTTGTGCTTCTGCCGCTGTTGGCGTGGCTGAAGGGCAGGCACGGGCAGGGCTCAGCCTTTTTGTATTCGTCGGTTGATTTGGTCCGGCCGATTTCCGGCCTGAGCCGGTCTCGCGCCGGAAGCGTTCTGCTCATGCTTCGGTGGCTGGCGTTGGCTTTGTTCATTTTTGCCCTCGCCCAACCGCGCTTCATCAAAGGCGAAACCGAAATCAAAGCCAGCGGCATCGACATCGTCGTCGCTCTCGACCTCAGCGGCAGTATGGCCTCGGAAGATTTCATCGTGAACGGCGACCGCATCAACCGCATCAACCTCGCCAAACAAGTCCTCAGCGAATTCATCGACAAACGCCCAACCGACCGCATCGGCCTCGTCGCCTTTGCCGGTCGCGCCTACACCGCGTGCCCGGTCACACTCGATCACGAATACCTTCACAAAAATCTCGACCGCCTCCACCTCGGTTTGATCGAAGACCGCACCGCCATCGGCTCCGCTTTGGCGACATCCGTCAATCGCCTGCGCGACCTCAAATCCAAAAGC
>JAICXV010000121.1 GCA_025934545.1 Verrucomicrobiia bacterium | reverse complement strand
GCACAATTACTGGAACCGCCACGCTTAGCCCTCCTGGTGTACGATCGGCTGCCGGGGTGCCTGCAGAAGCTTCTCGAATACTTCCGCTTGCATGCGCGCATCATCCATGTACCCGAATCCCTTGTCCTCAGCCGTTGGTGTCAACATGTTGTATCTCAGCGTCTGCCACTGCTGCTTCATGAGATCGCGACTCGACGCCGGATTGGCCTTGATGAAGGCATCGAGCGCCTCGCCGGGCTTTGCGAAGGCCTCCGCATATCCGCGCATGGTCGCATCGAGAAACTTCTTGACGACCTGCGGCTTCGTTTCGAGCGTCTTGTCGGACGCGATGATACCGACGGAGTAGTAGTCCACCCCGTAGTCCGCGAACAGGAAGCGACCGATTTTGACGTTCGCCATTCGGCCGGCATTCTTTACCATCGGCTCTTCGTTCGTGAACGTGACGATCGAATCGACCTTCCGCTGAACCAAGCTCGGTATCTTGTTAGGCGAAGACATAGTGACGATCTCGACCTTCGTGGGATCGAAGCCAGCACGCTTTGCGAACACAGGAAGCAGGTTGATCGAGGTCTCTCCGGCGGCCGCGGCGATAGTCTTTCCCTTGAGATCCTTGGGAGTTTGGATGCTTCCTCCTTTAATGAAATAGATCGCGTCGGCAGGTCGATCCATAAGCATCGCGATTAGCTTTGTAGGCGCTCCATTGGCGCGACCTAGGGCAACCGAGGCAGCATCGGCTAATCCGAAGTCCGCAGCGCCCGTCCCCACTCGCTTCACCGTGTCACCGGAGCCGTAGCCGCGTTCTATACGAACATCGAGACCTGCTTGCTGGTACCAGCCGCGCTCCTTGGCGAGATAGATGCCGAAGTGAAGGGAATGCGGAATCCAATTGAGTGCCAAGGTCACATGTTCATTCGCAGTGCTTCTGCCGCAAATGAGCGCAGAGGCCGCCGCGGCGAAAAGCAGCGTCTTCCACATCGGCTTCATTGTTTCCTCCCTTCGTTATGCAAATTCCAGGCCGATAAGCCGCCCGAGCCGATCGACCAAATTGATGAATGTAGGCGACACGCGCATGTCGGGGGTTCGTGGCCGCGGAAGCGTTATCTCGACGATGTCCATAACTTTTGCGGGACGGGCCGTGAGGACGACAACTCTGTCCGACAGGAACACGGCTTCCGGAATGCTATGCGTGATGAGGAGACTCGTCTTCTTCCGCTCGCTCCAAATGCGCAGGAGTTCGACGTTCAGTTGATTGCGCGTCATAGCGTCGAGCGCGCTGAATGGTTCGTCCAGCAGCAAGATCGAGGGATCGTGGACGAGCGCCCGCGCGATGGATACACGCTGCTGCATCCCGCCCGAAAGCTGGTTGGGTAGCTTGTTGATGAAGTCACTCAAGCCGACGAGGTCGAGAAGATCTTTCGCTCGCCCTCTAAATTTGCGGAGATCGAGACTGAGAATTTCTGCCGGCAGGAGCACATTTTCGATGGCTGTTCGCCAACGCATCAGGGCTGGAGTTTGGAATACCATTCCAACATCGGCACGCGGCCCTAGGACGGTATGACCTTCCAATTTGACTATTCCTTCGGTCGGCGCAGTCAGACCCGCTATGATCTTCAAGACTGTTGTCTTCCCGCACCCGCTCGGGCCTAGGAGTGAAACGAACTCCTGCGGCGCAACAGAAAAGCTTAATCTGTCAAGCGCGGCCGTTGCCGCTCCGCGCACTACATAGGTCTTGCAAAGATCCGCGACCTCAATGGCGGGCTTAGGCGAGCTCATTATTGTCGGGCCATTTCAATATTGGCGTCTCCCGTGCTGCTCCACGGTACGAGATAACGTTCGGCGATCTCGATCATCCAGAACAGGATGATGCCGCCAACGGAAAGAACCAGAATTGCCGCAAAGGCAAGCGGCGTGTCTAGTTCCTGATTGGCAATAATGATCAGGTAGCCGAGACCACGATTGCCCCCAACAAATTCACCAATCACAGCGCCGATAACCGCGAGTGTAATGGCGATCTTCATGCCGCTAAATAGATTGGGTAACGCCGTAGGCACACGAAATTTCCAAAAGATTTGCCAGCGAGTTGCCTTCAAAGACTGCCCAAGCTCCAACAGTTCTTGTTCAACCGAAATAAGACCTTGCGTGGTATTTACCACCACGGGAAAAAACGCGATCAGGAACGCAATAAGCACTTTCGGCGCAAGCCCGTAACCAAACCAAATGAGCAGAATGGGCGCGATCGCTACCTTGGGAACGATTTGAGCGATCAACAGCAGAGGCATAATCACATCGCGCAAAGCTGGGACCACCACGATCACGGCAGCCGCTAAACATCCGCCCAAGACGGCGAATGCGAAGCCCAATAGTGTTTCGTAAAAGGTTACCCATGTGTGGGTCAAATAGAGCCCGCCCTTCTCAAATAGGCGCAACAAGATGTCGCTCGGCGCCGGCACCAAGAAAGTCGGCACGCTGAAAACGTAGCATGCGGCTTGCCACAGCAAGGCAAAAACGATGAGTGATAGAGCCACCTTTACGATCTGTCCGACCCCGGTTGCGTTCATTGGCTCACCCTACGGCGTCTCGTACGCGGTGGTTGGCGCGAAATCTCCGCTTTCTTCGAATTGCGATTTCCAAGCGTGACGGAAATACGACCCGCTGCCTTGCATAAGGATGATATAAAAAGCTCGCTTTGATCGCGTAGCCTGAAATCAAACAGACCAACGATCGCGACCGTTCCCGCACACATCGAAGAAGCATCGAATATTGGTGCAGCCAACGCATTAATGCCTGGTACCACCTCCCCTGGCGCGTAAAGCCATCCATCGCTGCGCGCGCGCTCAAGTTCTTGTTCGACGCGCCTCACCCGCCTCTTGTCTAGGCATGACTTCCGAAAGGTCTCGAATATCGCCGGAGGGCCGAACGCCAACATTATCCGGCCCTGGGCTGATGAATCGAGCGGCAATAAGCTACCGGGGCGAACGCCGATCTCGACCGGCGACTTGCCCGGCTTAGTTACCAGAACGCGGGGGCCCGCTTGTTCAAATGAGGAAACCACGACGGTCTCGCCGACGGTGTCTCGCAGATCCACCATCGGACCATCCGCCGCTGCGATAAGATGATTTCCGTTCTGGCCGAGGCGCCCGAGCAACTGAAATTTGATGCCGATGTGGTAGCAAGCCGTCGCGGAGTCCCGCGCTACGTAACCACGGTCGACGAGGGTGTGCAGGTGCCGAAACACCGCACCCTTCGCCAAGCCTAGCCCCGCCGCAATTTCGGACACGCCCATTGATTGTTTTGAGAACGCGATAGCCTCAAGAACATCGAGGGCGACCCGAACCGAACGGACTCCTTTGTCGGCTATCATCTTATGCAAGCCCATGTTCTCGTCTCGAGAACGGCGTTTCAAAGCGTTAGATTCGACCCTCGCCGATCAAAGGTCAAGGTGCGGAAACGGTCACCGATGGCAAAAAAACTGACTTCGCCAGCGGCGTGTCAGGCGCGCGAAGCGCAGCCGGATCGAGTCGTTCGGCTAATGCCGAAAAGTTCTAGCGATGGGCGTCGATGCGCTTGAGGAAGCGCATCGTGTAAATGTCAGATGGCTTAACGTCACCGGTGACGTTTTGAAACTCTTTCATAAGCGCGATCGTCTTGGCCATCTTGCCCTCGTCAATGTACCCGAGACCATGTTCGCGCGCCGTTGTCGTTAAAATATTGGCTTGAACGAAGCGCCATTGCGCCAGCATCAGATCGCGCCCAGATGCTGGATTTATTTTGGCAAAGATGTCAGCGGCCTCCTCAGGATGCTCAATAGCATACGCATACCCGCGCATCGTTTCATTGACAAAAACACTCACTGCTTTTGGATTTTTTGCCAGCATCGAGTCAGAAACGATAAGCCCGACTGAATAGTAATCAACCCCGTAATCGGCGAATAGAAAGCGACCGATTTTTAAGCCCGCTTTTTTTCCTGCATCGATAACCATCGGCTCTTCGTTATTAAACGTTACGATAGTATCGACCTTGCGTAACACGAGACTTGGAATTTTTGATGGTACGGTCATAGGAACGATTTCGATCTTTCGATAATCGATGCCCGCGGACTTCGCGAAAGCAGGAAGCAAATTAAGAGAGGTTTCGCCAGCCTGGGCTCCCATTGTCTTACCTTCGAGATCCTTCGGCGTTTTGATGTTGGAATTCTTTACGAAATAAATTGCATCGGCCGCTCGGCCGATAACTGCCGCAACGAGTTTGACGTTAAGTCCATTGCTTCGGCCCACGACAATCGAAGCTGCGTCCGCCAACCCGAATTCCGCCGATCCGTTCGCGATCCGCTTAACTGTGTCCGCCGAACCATTGCCGCGCTGAATCTCGATATTGAGGCCGTTGTCGCGATACCAGCCTTTCGCTTGCGCGACATAGATGCCGTAATGAATCGCATGAGGAACCCAATTTAGAGCGAGCGTGTATTTTTCCTGAGCGTGGGCAATGACGCCTTCAAACAAAAATATGGTCGCAATCGCCAATGCCTTCAGACGAAAAATTTTTCGCATGGTTGTCTCCCCGGCAACAGTCGACGCAGCTTGCCAACTCGTTTGGGCGTAGACAACAAATCTAGGACACTGTTTCGCCCTTGTCGATGCAACGGACAATGAGATCGTCGACGAATTACGGTCCAAACCGTTCGCGGCCGGAGAACAGGCCTACGCAAAAGTGCGAAAGATTTCCTTCGCCAGCATTCCGTGAATTCCTTTGTTGCCGTCAACAAGCTGCGTCACCCGAAAGTCCGCAGCAAGGGAGCAGAGCGTGTAGGCGTCCTCAGGAGCCATTTTGTAGCGTTCGCAGATAATGCGAATCATCTCGCGTACCGCCTGTTTGGCAGCGTCGTCGAGATCGGTGTTGAAACCCATGCTTATTAAGTGGCTTGCAGTTTCGGCACGTGGGAAGGTCAAACGAAGATCCTTACGGACGGCGAATTCAAAAGTCCCTGACAAAGCTGTTTCCAAAGCCGTGAGGCAGACCTCTCCGTCACCCTGCACTGCGTGACCGTCTCCAGCCGAAAATAGGGCTCCTTCAGTCCATACCGGCAAATAAAGCGTGGCCCCGACACCAAGCTCTTTTAGATCGACATTGCCGCCGTGTTCTCGAGGAACGACCGAGTTGATTACGCCGTATGCGGGTGGAGGCGCTACGCCCATTATTCCGAAAAACGGCTTGAGGGATATTCGAATCCCCCATGGAAGATCAGCTTCCATGGTGTCTCGATTGATCGGAATATGCAGAACGCGCCAAATTGGAAACTCTTCCGGCAAAGTACCGGAAAGTGGCCGAATAAAGTTGTAACCCCAATCCTGCCGTAAGCTAACGTTGAGGACGCGCACCTCAAGCGCGTCCCCCGGCATAGCTCCCTCAATCCAAATGGGACCGGTTAAGATGTGAGGGCCTAAACCCTTTGTGCAGTTTTGAAAAATGTCATTTTGCTCCGGCAAGATCTTAAAAGGTGCCGCAGGCATCATTGCAGGCTCGCCGTTTACGCTGTGCAGCGTAACTCGATCCCCAGATTTAATTCGCAATACAGGTTTGAGCGACGCATCAAATTGTCCCCAATGAACTGTCTTGGGGGTCGCATGTAATTCGTAGTTTTCTGACATTAGTGGAACCTCAGCGTGACAATTAGTGGTGTTACAGTTCTGTCAAGCTCGTTCTAATTCAAGTACCGCCGTTTCTTACTACTCTATCCGAATCGGAAATCAGCGCGATATCCTTATGGCTCTTGAAGCTGAATCCGCAATGGCGCAACCTCCCCGCCCAACAACTCAGAATTCAATGACTCGCTGGTAATGGCGAACAGAATTGTCAAACATGAGTAGACGCCATCCTTCGACTATCCTGCTCTGGCTTGATGAAGGGCCCGAGTTACAACGCCATTTGGCACACCAAATACCTGACAACAGATTCCGTATCGTGTGCGCAAAGGCCGATATGCTGCCAGAGGCGGAGGTATTGGCGCAAACAGAAGTGCTTCTCGCTTGGGATGTGCCCCAGGGCGTTATTGCCCGTATGCCGCAATTGCACTGGATTCAGGCTCCGACTGGAGGCGTCGAGAACTGGCTCGCGCGAAGTGACCTTCCTCCGCAGTTGGTTCTCACTTGTGCGCGTGGCATTCATCGGGTGCAGATGCCTGAAAATATTTTGGCGGCCATCTTTCATGTGACAAAGGGCCTCTCGGTGTTTGAGCAGCAGCAGAAAAGACACGAATGGAAGCGGCCACCACTTAATCTGCTCGCGGGAAAGACCCTTGGAATTCTCGGTCTGGGTGCGATTGGCGGGGAGCTCGCCCGAAAAGCGGCCGCGTTAGAAGTACGAGTCATCGGCAGTAAGCGAATTCCCGCGGCCGTCCCGTTTGTTGAAGCCGTGTACGGCGCTGATCAGATCGACCTTGTCTTGGGCCAATCGGATTTTGTCGTCCTCCTCCTTCCACAAACGTCAGAGACCGAGAACCTGATCAACTCGGCACGACTAACGAAAATGAAACGTAGCGCTTGGTTGCTTAATTTTGGTCGGGGCCAACTTGTCATCGACCAGGAATTAATCGACGCGGTTCAAGCCGGCAGGATTGCAGGGGCTGTCCTGGATGCCTTTAGAACCGAGCCATTGCCGCAGGATCATCCGTTTTGGTCCACTCCAAACATAATCGTGCTACCTCATGTTGCTGGCCGGCATCCTGAAAAAAATCGCATACTCGCGGATCTCCTTATCCAAAACATGCAACGCTATCTCGCGGGCCAAACAATGTATGGCGTTGTTGATCGTTCCGTCGGCTATTGATCGCACCGCCAATCGCAGCAGATGGGTCCAATAAGAGGACGTAATGGTCACAGATGATCGAAAACTG
>JAICXV010000566.1 GCA_025934545.1 Verrucomicrobiia bacterium | reverse complement strand
CGGCAGCGGACGCGAGCCGCCGAGGGCCAGGCCGCGATGATATTCGTTCAAAGCGCGTTGCCGGTCTTTGCGCGAGTTGGCCCAGATTTGCAACGCGCCCAATTGAGCGATCCCGTATTCCACGTAGTAGAACGGATGAAGAAAAATGTGCAGTTGGCGATGCCACAAGTTGGCGCGCGCCTTTTCATAGCCGCTCCAATCCACGTCGCCACCAAAACGGTCCATCAGATCGTTCCAGGCTTTTTGCCGGTCGGCGCGGGTGTGCCCGGGATGCGTGTAAATCCAATGTTGGAACGCGTCGACGGTCGCAATCCACGGAAATATTTCGACGATGCCTTCAAGATGATCGCGACGAGCGCGGCGCGCGTCATTCGCGTTGTAAAACGCTTCGATAAATTCGTTGCCGAGCAGTTCCATACTCATGCTCGCGACTTCGCAAAACTCAATCGGCGCACTGCGATAGGGATAGATGTCTTCGTTTTTGGTCGCGAGCGCGTGGAATGCGTGGCCGGCTTCGTGCAGAATGGTTTCGACATCGCGTTGCACCCCGACCGCGTTCATGAAAATGAACGGCAAACGCGCTTCGTTGAGCGTGGACTGATAACCACCGGGGGCTTCGCCCTTGCGATTGTCGAGATCGAGCAAGCGCTTGTTGTTCATCAACGCGAATTCATCGGCGAGTTGTTTGTCGAGTTGATTGAAAATCTTTTGGGTGTTGTCGACCATTGTTTCGACTTTTTCGAACGGACGCAGCGGCGCGCGATCGAGCGGATCGACCGCAAGGTCCCACGGACGGAGCTTATCGAGGCCAAGTTGTTTACGGCGCTCGCTCTGCAGCGTTTTCAGAACGGGCATAACTTCTTTCTCGATCGCTTCGTGGAATTTCAGGCAGTCGCCCGCCGTATAATCAAAACGGCCTTTGGCGCGGAAAGAGTAATCGAGATAGTTTTTAAAACCCGCGTTCTTCGCAATTTGTTCGCGCAGTCTTAGCAGTTGGTCAAAAATGTCTTCAAACTTCTCCGCTTCCTGCAAGCGCCGATTGGCCACGAGTTCCCACGCCTCTTTGCGCAAATTGCGATCGGGCTCTTCAAGATAACGCCCCATCTGGACGAGCGTCTTTTCTTCACCCTTAAATTGCACAGTAAGAGACCCGCTCAGCTTTTGATATTGCTGCGAAAGTTTGGCCTCCTCGGTTTCGAGCGGGACGTTTTCAGGGCGATAAAGCTCGACCTGAACTTTAGTGTCGCGATCAAAAACAAGATAGCGGTCCTTCGGCAAATCTTTGCGCGCCGAACAAGCGAGATAAAGTTGCGCGAGCTTAAAGCGGCGCGGTTTCATCTCCGGTTCGATGTGCTCGACGAAATGCAGGTAAGCCTTTTCCGCATCGGCATTGTCAGTGTGACAAGTCATCGCGATATAACGGCGCGACGATTCCTCATCGAGCGCGGCGAAAAGCTCACTGCTGTCGACCACCCACTTTTCCAGTTGGCCGGCAGTTTTGGCGGATTCGATTTGCGCATCGAGTTTGTCGAAGAGCGGCGCGATCTGTTTCCAATCGCCCAGGTCGATTTGTTTCGGCACGAAAGAACGAGGCCGATACGGCGGCAGATTTTCAAAAGGCAACAAATTCATGACGTTAATATAATTAAACGTTCGCCGTTGTCGCCTTGGAAACGCGTTCGGGTTCAGTCGGTGCAGTGCTCCAAAGCCGGTTGACCGTCCAAATAAGAACGAGTGCTGTAACAACCGCGACCAACGTGAGGAGCGCCGCGGCAGTCGTGCGGCCATATAGATAGTTCCCAATGGCGAACAGCGCAGACCAGATCAACGCACAACCCGAACTCCAACCAAGCATCGCTAACGGAATATTTTCCCCGCTACTCGATTTGGCCAGGCCGGTTTCTTTGCGGATGGTTTCCCAGCCGGGCCCGAACGGTCGGACTTTTTTGTAGAACTCGACCAATACGGCGCGGTCGGTCTGAGGTCCAATGAACGCGGTCAAAACCCAACAAACGGTAGTGGCAACCACCGTGATAAGCAGCGCGTGATCAGTGCTGATGTTTGCGCCGTGTTTGTTGTAAATGAGTAAGACAATTGAAGCCACGAAGGAACTAACCATGGCGACCACCTCGCACCACGCAGTAATGCGCCACCAAAACCAGCGCAGCAAATAGAGCAACCCGGTGCCGGCCCCCACCTGCAGCATGATATCGAAACTGTTTTTCGCGCTTTCCATCGCGTAAACAACCGCCGAAGAAAAAAGAAACAAGACAATGGTCGCAATGCGCGCGGTCATGACATAGTGCTTTTCCGTTGCGCCGGGCTTGATGAAACGTTGATAGAAATCGTGCACGAGATAGGACGCGCCCCAATTCAACAGCGTCAGTAAAGTTGAAGAATTAGCGGCGATGAGGCCCCCCACCATCAAGCCGACGAAACCGACCGGCAGAAATTTCAGCATAGCCGGATACGCGATGTCGTGGCCGAGCAATGCCGGATCGAGATTGGGAAAGGCGGCTTTAATGTCGGAAAGATTCGGATAGACGAGCAGCGAACAGAGCGCGACCAGTATCCACGGCCATGGGCGCATTATATAATGCGCGATGTTGAAAAACAGAACCGCTCCCAATGAATCCTTCTCGGATTTAGAGGCGAGCATGCGTTGAGCGATAAAGCTGCCGCCACCGGGTTCAGAGCCAGGATACCAAACCGCCCACCATTGGACGGCGAGTGGCATGATGAAAACGGCGACAGCGATGTCCCAATTGTTGGTGAAATCGGGAAGGATGTTCAGATAGTGCAACGTTGTTTTGCCGTCAGGCGCCGTCATCGGTTGCGACAGTCTGTCGACGAGCACGTGCATCCCTCCGACATGCTTGACGGCGAAATACGCCGCGGCGATGACGGCGGTCATCTTGAT
>JAICXV010000159.1 GCA_025934545.1 Verrucomicrobiia bacterium | reverse complement strand
TTCTTTCGGCACCGCCCCGGCAGGCATGATGTCCTTCATCTTTTTCATCAGATGCGCCATGTGACGGGGATTATTTTCGTCCAGGTGCGCCATGTCACGTTCGAGTTCAGACATCGCTCGTTCGACGCGCGGATCGTCTAATTCAGGCATCGCTTCCGGACCTGAAGTATCGCTATCCGAATCCTTGCTCCCGTGCATCATGGCAAAGGCGCTCATCTGTTTGATCATTTTCTTATTGCCGCATTTCGGGCAGGACGGCAGGCGAGACGGATTGATTGTTTTGGAAAGAAAATTGAAAATCCTGCGACAGTCCGGGCAGGCAAATTCGTAGATCGGCATCTTGCGAAATAAATCGCCCCTTCCCCACCCGCAGTCAAGGTCTGCGTTTAAAACCTCCGCACCCTCACGGGCAGTCTGGGGCAGATCTGCCCGCGAGGAGCGGTGGGGGAAAAGTTATGCGCTCAAGCCAGCCAAGGCCGGAATGGCGCTCGGACGAGTGGTGGGCACTGGTCGGATGACTTCGGTCACGATCCGTTCCGGACGAACTTCGGGCGAAGGAATGCCGAACACCGGGTGATCGTTGTGCCACGAAAAACGTTGGGTATGAACATGACGGTCGTCCCAGCCTTTTTTGCGTTTGGACTTGGCGTGGTAAACGATCCAGTCCTCAGTCTGGCAGGGCGACTTTACAAATGAACAATGGCCGACACCCCAGATTTTGTTGGTCTTTTGGAAAACAGGAGCTTCCGAAATCTTGCGCCAGGCCGACGTATTGAGCACATCCGCTTCGTTATCGAGCGCGATCATTCCAAGGCAATAATCGACTGTCCAACTCGCGCTGGCGGAATAAATGATAAAAGTCTTGCCGTTGCGCTTCAGCACCTGGGGGCCTTCGCAAATGGCCATCGTGTTCTTTTCCCAACTCTCGGTGGGGCTGGTCAAGAGTGTGCGCTCTTCGGCCAAAGTCCACGGATTGGACATGGGGGCGACGTAAAGATTCTGCTGGCCGTCTTTCGCTCCCGGCCATCCGGACCAAACCATGTAACGCTTGTCGTTGGCTTCCAAAATCGTGCCATCAATGGCCCAGCCTTGCGTGTCCAACATGCCTTTGCAGCGGTAGGAACCTTGCGGGTCGTCGGTTTCGGCTTCGAGCACCCACATGCGGTGATTCTCGTTTTTGCCGTCATCGGCGGCATAGTAGATGTACCATTTGCCTTCGATGAAGTGGAGTTCGGGCGCCCAGACGTTCTCGCTGTTCGCGGCGTTTTGGGGCGGTTCCCAGACCTGAACGTTCTCGGCCATGCCGATATCGAAAACGCCACCGGCCTTGCGGACGTGAATGGTCGTTTGGTTACGGCTCTCACAATAGTAGTAGTGGCCGTTGTGGAAAATCATCCAGGGGTCAGCTGCTGGTGCGGGAATGAGGGCGCTCATGGTTAGTTGTCTCGAATAAAGACAGTGTCTTGAACTGTTCGTGTACGTCGTGTCGTTTTTACCTTGGCTTTCGCCTGTCCGCCGGGTCCTTGGTCGCCGGACGAGAGGAGTTTAGCTAAAGGGATGCCAAGGTAGAAAAATCGAGAAAGTTCCCGCCCTGATTTTTCAGGACAGGGTAAAAAGTGGGAACGGGCTGTGGAGGAAAGACACCCCACCCTTTCCAGGGGTAGACACCCGTTACATCGTTACAACCCTCGATTTTATTAGCGGTTTTGACGGTTTTACCCGTTACAAAAACCGTTACAGACCCTCTGCGAGGGCGTAACAAATTTAGCCCCCTGACCCAGCCATTTCGACCCCGCCCGGCTCACATTGCTTCGAGGGATCGAGCAGTTCGTTGAGTTTGGCCTTGTCGAGACCTGAGATTTCTTCGGCCACTTGACGAATGGTCTTGTTCTGTTCCATTGCAACCTTCGCGATTTTGGCTGCTTTATCGTAACCGATGACCGGCGCGAGAACAGTGCAGTTCATCAGGCTCAATTCGAGATTGGCATCGCACTTCGCGCGGTCGGCTTCAAGGCCCGCGATGCAGCGACGCGCAAAGACCTGGGTACCGGTGGCCAGCAATTCGATGGATTGCAAAAGATTATGGGCCAAAACGGGCATCATGACGTTCAGTTCGAAATTTCCAAACGCACCGCTCGTCGTAATTGCGCCGTCGTTGCCGATGACTTGTGCACACACCTGCATGAGCATCTCGCACATCACTGGATTCACTTTGCCGGGCATGATCGATGAACCCGGCTGAGTTGAAGGCAGCTTGATCTCACCAAGGCCAAGGCGCGGCCCGGAACCGAGGAAGCGAATATCGTTGGCGATTTTAAGCAAACTGACGGCGATGGTCTTCAATGCGCCGCTCGCCTCAACGGCGGCATCGCGCGAGCCTTGCGCTTCGAAATGATTTTCGGCCTCCGTTAGCGGCAGGCCGGTTTCTTTCATCAAGCCCTGAATGGTCCGGCGCGCAAAATCGGGATGCGTGTTAATGCCGGTCCCCACTGCCGTTCCGCCTAGGGCCAGCTCGCTCAAATTTTTCTGCACCGCCTGCAAGCGGGCGACACCGTGTTTGACCTGACTTGCGTAACCGCCAAATTCCTGGCCGAGCCGAATCGGCGTCGCATCCTGCAAATGCGTGCGCCCGATTTTCAAGACGTCATGAAATTCTTTCGCCTTTTTATCCAGAGCTTCATGCAATTCTTTCAAGGCGGGAAGCAATCGCTTGTCAATTGCGTCTAATGCCGCCACATGAATCGCCGTCGGAATCACGTCGTTGCTGGATTGTCCGCGATTGACGTGATCGTTCGGATGCACCTTTTTGTCGCCGCGTTTGCCGCCGAGAATTTCAATCGCGCGATTGGCGATGACCTCGTTGGCGTTCATGTTCGTCGAAGTGCCCGAACCGGTCTGGAAAATATCCAGGACAAATTCGGAATCCCATTTCCCTTCCGCCACTTCCGCAGCCGCTTGAACAATCGCATTGGCCACTTCGGCGGGTAGGTATCCGAGCCCCTGGTTGGTGATCGCCGCCTGCTTCTTTATCAAACCCATCGCGCGGATGAATGACCTTGGAAATCGCAAATTGCTGATGGGAAAGTTTTCGACCGCACGCGCCGTTTGCGCGCCGTAATAGGCATTGGCCGGGACCTGCATCTGCCCCATCGAATCCGACTCAGTACGAAACGAAGTGCTCATAACATTCTCAATAGATAATTGCGCGGAGCATGAAGAATCCGCGCCGCTAAAGCAAGGTCAAGCAAGGCTCTGTTTGCTTCCCCCGCAGTGTTGCGTTGACACATTACCCCTGCTTGCCTCAACCATATTGAACGGCATGCGACACCACAATTTACTCACCGGCCTGTTGACCACTGTGCTTTTCGCGCTCGCAGCTTCGACAAATGCGTCCGAGATCAAGTTGGTCTCGGTCAAAAAAATCTGGGACGCCGCTGGCCACAACGCTTTCACTGACCTCACTCGTTTCAACAACCAATGGTTCTGCACCTTTCGCGAAGCTCAGGGCCATATCATCGGCAACGGCAAAATCCGCGTTCTCACCTCAACGGACGGCGACATGTGGAAATCCGTTGCGCTGCTCGAAGAAGATGGCATCGACCTGCGCGACCCGAAGTTGTCTGTTACTCCAGACAATCGACTGATGCTCACTTTCGGCGGGTCGGTTTACAAAGACAAAAAACTGATCGAACGGCAGCCGCGCGTCGCGTTTTCAAAGGATGGCACAAAGTGGACGACTCCTTGTCGAGTCCTCAGTAAAGGCGATTGGCTCTGGCGCGTTGCCTGGCACAAAGGGATTGCTTATGGCACTTGTTATCATCCCGGCAAAACGAAACCCGAATCCGAACTTCGTCTCCTGAAAAGTTCCGACGGCATAAATTACGAGACATTGCAGGATTTCCAAATCTCTTCGAACCCGAACGAGGCCACGGCGCGTTTTCTGGCCAATGACGATTGCCTCATCCTTACGCGCCGCGAAGGCACCGGCCCCAAGCGCACCGATAACAATGCCTGGATTGGAATTGCTCACCCGCCTTACCATAACTGGAATTGGAACGACGCGGGTTTGTTCGTTGGCGGACCGAATTTCATCGTGTTGCCCGATGGCAACGTGATCGCCAGCGGACGAGTGATGAAAGACAAAAAAGCGCAAACGTTCGTCGGCAAAATGATGCGGACACAAATTACACCTGATTTGATTTTACCGAGCGGCGGCGATTGCAGTTATCCCGGAATGGTCTGGCACGACAATATTCTGTGGGTGAGCTATTATTCGAGCCACGAAGGCAAGACCTCGATCTACCTCGCGAAAATCAAAGTCGATTAGCAAGACAAACGCGTGGCGCTTAACTCGGATTCATTCCGAGGTCCCATGCTGGTTCTTGTTTCACCAAAACCGGCTCCGGCTCTTCAACTTTTTGCGCGATCACCATCTTCTTCATGCCGTTCTCTTTCAGGTATTCAATCAACGGCATTAGATTCGGCAGAATCAACGACTCACGTGCTTCCGGCACTTTATCCAAACAAAAGCCGGCGCACTCGACCACGCCGAGCATTTTGAGCGCGCCCTTGCGCACCTCAGGATTGGAAATTTTGTATAAATCTTCTCGAATCATCCCCGTCCAAACCGAGTAACTCTGTTTCGACATACCCTTTTCGACCTGGGAGGATAACTTCTGCAACTTCGCGATCAATTGGTCCAAACTCACAACTTTGCAATAGCATAGGCGATACCACTAATAGAATTGTCGCATCGATTTATCACAATGGTCGTTAAGGTGCGAAACTCGTGCGAAAGACGGTCCTTTACACCACCGGTTCCGCTGTGCAACTACCTGAGCCTCACCGCCTCACGTGTTCTATTTCTGCCAGGCCCATAAGAGTGCTCCTGCCAGCGTCTGGTCCAAAACGTTACCGTCTACGTGCTTCGCCCCTTTGGCGAAGTCATAGTGATAATGGTAGCCTTTGGCTTTCAGCACGTCCGCCATCCGGTTGTTCGCCATCACCCAATTGTGGTAGGAAGCTTCGTCACGGTCGAAGCCGATATCGTGGTCGCCCACTTCCAGCCAAATGCGCAACGGTTTGCGCGGATTTTGTGGAATCAAATGCTCGTGATACTCCCACGCGCCATGCGGCGTCTTCGGATCATCTGGCGATTGCTGGGCGACAAAGGTCCCGGAAAATGTAATTATTCGATGCCAAAGTTTTGTTTTATACCAACCCATCGTCAACGCACAGGCCCCGCCGGAACTTCCGCCCATAGTCGCGCGTCCGTCGGGGTCTTTGGTAAATTCAACGCCATAATCGTGCGTGATCCTCGGTAGAACTTCCTGCTCGATGTAATTCGCGTAACGGTCCGACAATGTGTCATATTCCAGTCCGCGCTCGCTCCCCTTCCCGTCGCCGCCCCCGGCATTGATAAAAATTGTCACCATCGCCGGCAAGCGACGGTCCGCGATGAGGTTGTCGAGAACGTTCGTCAGTCGCTTTAAATAATGCTGCCCGTCTTGCACCAGCAACAACGGCGCTTTCGTGCCTTTCTTATATTGGGCGGGCACATAAACAAAAACTTTCCGCTGATACGGCCCGTTCAATCCGGGATAAATTTTGCTGTCTTTCGACTCCATCACGAATTCGTGCACCGTCCCCTTTGGCACATTCGCGCGCCATTTCAATTCCGGCGCAGGAGAATATTCCGGCCCAATGACAAAATTGCCGTCCTTCGGTACTGGCGTTTTCGCGTAGCTGACGGAAGCAAAAGCCAAACAGACAAAAACAATGTGAAGCGAACGCGAATGCATCCGTTCTCATTACAACAAATCGAGTCGACGGCGCAACGTTCTCGTTCGTCGCGAAAAATTCTGAAAATTTTTCACACAGTACTTGCATTCTGCACAGACGTGCTACATTCGCATTCGTGAGTAACGCATGGGCCCGCACGACGGGATCGTCCGTGACTTTTTACAGTCTAATCATCGTCCTCCTGGTCGCAGCCAGCACCCAAACCTCTTTCGCCGAAGATACCCTCGCG
>JAICXV010000481.1 GCA_025934545.1 Verrucomicrobiia bacterium | reverse complement strand
GTCGCTCGCAAACAAACGACTCCCCAGAAACTTCTGGCACACATGCCGGGCTCTGGCCTGTACACGTTCATGAAAATAGCCATCGGCTCCGACCACGCCGGCTTCGACTATAAACAAAAAATCATCGCCCTGCTCAAACAGCTTGGCCATGAAGTGCGCGATTTTGGGACCTACAGCAGCGAGACTGTCGATTATCCTTTATTCTGTCGTCCTACTGCCGAGTCGGTGGCGAGTGGCGAATGTGAACGCGGTATTGTTTTAGGCGGATCTGGTAATGGCGAAGCGATGGTTGCCAATCGCGTCCGCGGGGTGCGCTGTGCATTGTGCTGGAATGTCGAGAGCGCGCGGCTTGGTCGCGAGCACAATAACGCCAACATGATTTCGATCGGCCAACGAATGATGCCGTGGGAAACGGCGGCGGAGATTGTGAAGACGTGGTTGAACACACCGTTTGCAGGGGGGCGGCATCAGAAGCGGATTGATGAGATTGATGCGGTGTAGGAGGCTAAAGGAGCGCGGACTTTAGTCCGCTTCACCGTGAGTGCTGCATCGCTTTTAACAATTTCCAATCGTGACGCTGAAGCGGACTGAAGTCCGCGCTCCGGAGTTTTTTTCTTTTCAAAGCGTGACGGAAGTCAGAGCCTCGCTAGGTCGGCTGCGACAAACTGAGATTATGAATCCGAAAGCTCGCGCCGCGTTAGATCGCGGCCTCGTTATTCCCGCCTCTCCTCTGGCGCTCAATGCAAGCCGCAAGCTGGATGAACGCCGCCAACGCGCGCTCTTCCGCTACTATTTTGCCGCAGGCGCGGGCGGAATTGCGATTGGGGTGCACATGACGCAATTCGCCATTCGCGATCCGAAATATAATTTGTTCAAACCGGTGTTGCAGATCACCAAAGAGGAGTTGGACCGCGCGGACAAAAGTCGCAACGAACTACTGGTGCGCATTTCGGGCATCACCGGCAAAACAGATCAAGCCGTCAAAGAGGCTGAATTGGTTCGTGACCTCGGCTTTCACGCCGGCTTGCTCAGCCTGGCGATGATGAAGGAAGCCAATGACGACGAACTCATCGCGCATTGCCAGTGGGTCTCGGAAATCATTCCGATCGTTGGTTTTTATCTTCAACCGAACATTGGCGGTCGCGTGCTGCCTTATTCGTTCTGGCGACGGTTCGCGGAAATCAAAAATGTCGTGGCAATAAAGGTCGCGCCGTTTGACCGCTATCGCACCAACGACGTCGTGCGCGCCATTGCTGAAGCGGGCCGCGATGACATCGCGCTCTACACCGGTAACGACGACACGATCATTCTGGATCTGATCACTCCGTTTCGTTTCAAGGTGAATGGCAAAATGGTTGAACGCCGCATCGTCGGTGGACTGCTCGGTCATTGGGCCGTTTGGACGAAGCGTGCGGTTGAGCAACTGGCGTTGTGTCATCAAGCGATGAAAAAAGGCGGTTCAATTTCGCGTGAACTGATAGAGCTGACCGTTGCAGTTACTGATTCGAACTCGGCGTTTTTTGATGCCACGAATAATTTCCACGGTTGTATTCCCGGGCTGCACGAAGTCTTGCGCCGCCAGGGATTGCTCGAAGGCATCTGGTGTTTGAATCCGGACGAAGGCCTTGGGCCCGGTCAGAAAGAAGAAATCGATCGTGTCTATCGCGATTATCCCGAACTCAACGATGACGCGTTCGTCGCGGAGCATCGCGACGAATGGTTGCGCTAGGGGTTGACGGAATTTCCCCAAACCCAATCTCCCTGGTTTGGATCCGGTCGCGAATTCTTATCAGTCATCGGCACAATCTTTCCGCCGTCATCGGTTCCGTTCCAACCAACCGAGTAGAGCGTAAATCCGTCCTGATCGCGGCGGTAGTGGAGCGGGCCGTTTTGGATTGGATCGTTTGGCACGGAGCTGATGAATTTTGGCGACAGGCTGTTGAGGTCATCGGGGTACTGGCCGTTCGCCATCCGGGCGCGTTCGAGTGCACAGGCGAGGCGCGTCAGATCGACTTCAGCGGCGGCACCGGCGGTTTTCTTCCCCAATTTTGCGAGGGCCGGGACGCCCACGAGAGCGACGATCTCGTGATGAAATATATTGTGAACAGGACCGAGCCCTTTAAGGCGCTGAAGCATCTTATCTGCTTGTTCGGCTTTTTCCGGATAAACGCAATGCTGTGAGACATCGATACACGGACCGGTTGTCGCTTTTTCGAGTCGATGATAATTCACCCGTTCGAAATCGAACCAGCCGCTTGGCACCGCGACGTAAAAGAACGCATCGGCTAACGGGTTGTCACCGTAGGGCCCCTGGTTTGGACCGATCATGACATTCCAGTTTCTCAATAACGTCAAAGGGTTCCTCGCCGCTTTCAATTGTTCGAAGCACGTATCGGCGAAAAAGATTTCTTCAGCGTCGATAGACGTTTTGATGGCGCCGATCACATCGATTTTGTCGAGGACATCTTGAAAACGCTTGATGTCCGCGTCTGACCAGAGGTGTTCGCGCAAACCGACGATGATTGGTTGCATCGCCTCATGGAGCGCAGCGCAGCGAACCAATTGCGAAACGACCATGGCTTCCGACTTTGGCGCTTCGGCCAGATACAGAGCCAGAACGGCGTCGTCGGCGGCTTTGTCAGTTTGGCCCGAAATCAGTTCTGCTTGTGCGCGGACGGTGACAATCCGACAGACGTTGCGCAGCACGCCGAGGTGAGGCAACAGAATCGCGATCTTATCGGGATTATCGTAGGCGATATTGAATCGCACATAGGGACGACGACTGGCGGCGCGCAGTTCTTCGATGACCGGCGCATACATGTTGAATCCATTGAGAACCACTTGCGCCGCCTCTTTGCGGTCGGACACGTCGCCGCCTTGGATGACGGTTCCATAAAATGGCGGGGCAGAATACGGCATCGCCTTGACCTTGATGGGGTCGACGCGTGGCGCCTGGCTCGGATGGCGCAAATCGTTCGCTAGCGCAACGAGGTCGACTTCAAAATTGCTGCCGTGCTTTCTCGGAAAATTTGGAACGCCGTTGCCAAAAGTTTGTGCGCGCTCCAGTCCTGCCTTGTCGCGATGCGTTTGCGTTCCCGGTTGATAGTCATACAGCGGAGCGAGAAAGGGCGTCATGGCGAAATTTTCGGCGTCGGGGACACGCGGTGGAATTAACACGAGCGGATCAACATATTTGCCGTCGGCCATCTGTTCTTGATGGTAATTTTTCCACGCGCGCGCTCCGCGCCAGTTTTCTTCCGCGTGCCACAAAGCAATCAACGTGATCAAGCAGGCCAGCGTGAAGAGAGAAATTCGCAGTGCGCGCATCGAGAACATCCGGCGATAGAACGGGACGCGTCGCACTGGTTGGGTTGTTGGGTTTGAGTTCATAAATCTTATACGGCAATAAATCTAACCGCCGGCTCGTTGCGCGATT
>JAICXV010000043.1 GCA_025934545.1 Verrucomicrobiia bacterium | reverse complement strand
CGGCGCACTCCAAAAGCTTCGCCTTGTCTGCTTCCTAAGCCATTTAAGGCTGGTTTTGCTTCGTCTTCTTCGCGCCGCCGTCACACAGGAATCGGTTCACGGCGTTCAAATAGGCACGCGCGCTCGCTTCGATGACGTCGGTGCTGGCGCCTTTGCCGGTGACGATTTCACCGTCGCCAAAGTCGACTTTAACTGCGACTTCGCCGAGGGCATCTTTGCCCTGGGAAACGGCGCGCAATGAGTAATCCATGAGTTTGCCGCGCGTTTTGGTCAAACGATCGATGGCTTTCAATGCGGCATCGACGGGGCCGTCGCCGATACCAGCGTCCTGGAGAGTTTCGCCTTTTTTTGCTGTGACTTTGCGCAAACGGACGGTGGCTGTTGGCACTGTCGCATTGCCGGAAGTGACGTTGAGATATTCGAGCGACCATGTTTCGGGCACTTCGGTGATGTGACCTTCGACGAGGGCAGCCAAGTCGTCGTCGTAAACGAATTTCTTTTTGTCGCCGATTTCTTTGAAGCGCGCAAAAATCGCCGCGACATCGGTGTCGGTCATTTTGAAACCTAAATGTTTGAGGCGCGAGGCGACGGCGGCGCGACCGCTGTGCTTGGTCAACGGCAATTCTGTCCCGCCCCAACCGACGTCCTGCGGGTTCATGATTTCGTAGGTTTCGCGCTTTTTGAGGATGCCGTCCTGGTGAATGCCGCTGGAATGCGCGAAGGCGTTTTCGCCGACGATCGCTTTGCTGCGTTGCACGACCAACCCGCTCATGCGCGCGACGAGGCGCGAGGACTTGACGATTTCGCGCGTTTTGATGCTGCAATCGTATTTGCCCAACGCATCGCTGCGCGTCTTGAGGGCCATGACGATTTCTTCCATCGCGGCGTTTCCGGCGCGTTCGCCGATGCCGTTGATGGTGCACTCGATTTGACGCGCGCCGTTGCGAATGGCGGCGATGGAATTGGCGACGGCCAAGCCGAGATCGTTGTGGCAATGGACGCTGATGATCGATTTGCCGGAACGGAATTCCGGCACGGAATCGTAGAGGTGCTTGATCAACGCGCCGTATTGATCGGGCACGGCCCAGCCAACGGTGTCGGGAATATTCACGGTGGTCGCGCCCGCGGCGACAACGGCTTTGCAAACTTCGACGAGAAAATCGGGTTCGGTGCGCGAACCGTCTTCCGGCGAAAATTCGACGTTGTCGGTAAATTTCTTCGCGCGCTTCACGCCGTCGACGGCGAGGCGGATGATTTCGTGCTGGGCTTTGCCGAGCTTGAAGTCGCGATGGATTTTCGATGTTGCGAGAAATACGTGAATACGACCGCGCTTTCCGGCGGGCGCAACGGCTTTGCCGGCGGCGTCGATGTCTTTCGGCACGCAACGAGCGAGACCGCAAATGACAGGGCCTTTGACTTCTTTGGCGATGGTCTGAACCGCTTCGAAGTCGCCGTCACTGATGACGGGAAAACCGGCTTCGATCACATCGACATTCAGGCGGGCGAGCTGGCGAGCGACTTCGAGTTTCTCGCGCAAATTCATGGAGGCGCCAGGGCATTGCTCGCCATCGCGCAACGTGGTGTCGAATATGATGATTCGGTCGTTTTTCATAACATTTATTCGTTTAACTGAACTTCATTGAGTACAAAACAAAAACCCCACCGCCGCTTCCGGCAGTGAGGTTTGAAAATCTTCGTATGAGCGAAATTAAACCACGACCGCCGCGCAGCTTAGCAGCAGCGCGTTCAGCGAAAGTCGCAGGTTTAGAATGTTTCTCACGGAAGAACTGTTAGCTGGTTCTATGCCCACAGTCAAATTATTATTTTTTGACCACGGGTACACGGATGGCACGGATAGGAAATAAATGCAGACAGAACGACAGAACAAAATAGTAACCAAACGCCGAGTTTGGGGAGGTTTTCTTGGCGTGGTTGGATTCCTATTGTCGCCGTTGTCGTGGTGGAACGATGCGTTTATCAATCTGCCGCTGGCGATCGCTTTTGGATGGTTGATAAGTCTTTTGTACAAACCGGCGTTCGATGTGGCGGTGGTGATTGGTTACTGGCTGACGAACATCGCCGGCCTCGTTCTGATGCAGAAGGGCGGCGAGAAAATGGTGCGAACGGAGGACAGGAAATACTCGAAGAAAGATCTGCTGCGCGACCTGGGAATCTCGCTCGCCTACACGGCGGTGATTGTCATCCTGATTAAACTGAAAGTGCTCCAGCCGATCAGCGATTATTTTAAACATTAATTCATCGCTTGAATGAAATTTCAGTGACGAGTAGTGTGTCAACCATGACAGCAACCTTGGTTGACGCAAAACCAGTCATGTCCATTCACGAGCGCATCGCAGCGCTGACCCGGTCCGTTCTCAGCGGCGAGGAAATCTCGCGCGACGATGCGATGTGGTGTTTTGAGTTGGAAAACACTGCGGACATTTTTGATTTGATGGCGGGCGCCAATCGGATTCGCGAACATTTCAAAGGAAACAAAATTCATTTGTGTTCGATTGTGAATGCGAAGGCGGGGGCGTGTTCCGAAAACTGCAGCTTTTGCGCGCAATCATCATTTCACCAGACCGGTTCGCCGAAGTACGGGTTTGTCGATCCGGAACCGGTTTTGGAAGCGGCAGATGAAGCGAATAAGAAGTCGGTGACGGCCGTCGGCTTGGTTGCGGCGTGGCGCGGTTTGAAGGAAGGGGCGATGCTTGATGAAGTTTGCGACCGAATTCGCGATTTGAAAAAGAGCGGCAAGACGCGGCCCGATGCTTCGCTTGGATTAATTGGCAGCCAAAACGTCGCCGACCGTTTGAAAGACGCGGGCCTGGAATGTTACGGACATAATCTGGAAAGTTCGCAACGCTTTTTCCCGAAGCATTGCACGACGCATACGTTTGAAGATCGTTTGGCAACGATCGGTTATTTGAAAAAGGCGGGAATAAAAATTTGTTCCGGCGGGATTATTGGCATGGGCGAAACGCGTGAGGATCGTTGTGATCTGGCGATGTCCTTGCGCGAAATCGGCGCGAACGTAGTCCCGATTAATATTCTCAATCCGATCAAGGGAACGCCGTTTGAAAACCTTCCGCAGTTGCCGCCGATGGAAATTCTCAAGACCATCGCGTGTTTCCGTTTCATTCTGCCGAAACAGGAAATCATGATCGCAGGCGGCCGCACGGTGAACCTGCGCGATATGCAGAGCATGGTGTTCACGGCGGGTGCGAGCGCGTTGATGGTTGGGAATTATCTGACGACTCTCAATCAGCCAGTTGAGAAAGATTTACAGATGTTGAAAGACCTCGGGCTCGATCCTGACTGGGACAATCACGGGTTTGTCGACCAACAATAGATTCGCGCATCTTGCGCCGTTTTTGCGAGACGGTAAGATGTTACTGTGCAGCGGCTCGGAAAAAATGTTGGACGTTATTACGGCGAGTCGATCGACATTGACGCCGTTCTTCAGGAAATCGAACAGGCTATTGTCGACAAAGGCTGGGAGACGGATCGCATTTCTCTGCAAACTTTGAGTGGCGCGCGCAAGGCTGAGTTCATTGCGTATCGTCGCGGTATTCCTGATGCGAAAAATCGGGTCTACATTTCAACTGGTATTCACGGTGATGAGCCGGCGGGACCGCTCGCGGTGTTGCAATTGCTCCGCGAAAATAATTGGCCGCATGATGCGGCGATCTGGCTTTGCCCGTGTTTGAATTTGACCGGTTTCCCGTTGAACCGACGGGAGAATTATGCGGGCGTTGACCTCAACCGCGACTATCGCCATTTGCAGACTGAAGAAATTCGCACGCACGTTGGTTGGCTTGGCCAACAACCGCAATTCGATTTGACGATTTGCCTGCATGAAGATTGGGAATCGCTCGGTTTCTATTTGTTCGAGCAGAATCCCGATAAAAAAGTTTCGTTCGCCGAGGAAATTATTGCGGCCGTCGAAAAAGTTTGTCCGGTCGATCGCTCGGAAAATATCGAAGGTTGGCCGGCCAAAGGAGGAATTATTAGTCCCGCGGTCAATCCCGATGAGCGGCCGCAATGGCCCGAATCGGTTTACTTGATCAAAAACAAAACGCGCCTTGCCTATACGTTGGAAGCGCCATCGGATTTTCCGTTGGGCGTTCGTGTCGCGGCGTTGGTGACGGCGGTGCGCACGGTATTGAAGGCATTTTGAACGACGAACAACCAATTCAGATGCCGATAGATGGTGTGCTCGATTTGCACACGTTTAAACCGAATGAAATCGGTGATCTTGTCCCGGATTATTTGGAGGCGTGCCGGGACGCGGGGATTTTGGAAGTGCGGATTATCCACGGCAAAGGCATCGGAAACTTGCAGCGTTCTGTCCATGCGATTCTGTCGCGTCATCCGGACGTCGTGCGATTTGCGATCGCTGGCGCGACCTACGGCGGGACGGGAGCGACGATGGTAACGTTGCGGGCGCGGTCGTGATTGTGTGCGTTTGCTAAAAACGCTTTGCTTTGCACGGATGCGGCACTATAACTGCGGCAGGCCAAGACCCAGTATGGTTGCCAAGAAGGTTATGTGCATTCGCCGGGGATTATTTCGCGCGCTCGCGATTGGCATTTTGCTTTTCGTTTTCTCTCCCTCGCTACTTCAAGCAGCCAATGTGCGCTTTGATGTGTTTGTCGGTTACGACGGGCTGGTTCCCACTTGTTCATGGTTTCCGATTACGTGCGAGTTGCAAAACGATGGGCCGCCATTTATCGCGGACATTCAAATTTCGGGCGACCAGGCGGGCGGCGGTTCGACGCGGAGAGTGCGGGTTGAACTTCCGACAGGGACGCAGAAGCGCATTTTTATTCCAGTGTTCGCCACTCATTCGAGGTATTGGTCGGCTGAATTGGTGCAGGGCCGCAAAGTGATCGCCGACGCCGGCATGCTGCGCGCGCGCAAATGGCCATTGGCCGGAATGCCGATCGTTGCGGCGTTGACGCGGACGGTCTCGGGCGTGCCAACATTCCCGCAGGTTCATTCCGGAAATACTGATGTGCAACCGGTCGGCGCGCGTTTGCAGCCTGAGATGTTTCCGGACAATCCGTTGGCGTTGGACGGAATAAACGTTCTCTATTTGAATTCGGAAAAAGCGCTGGCTCTCGACCAACCTCGCGCGCAGGCATTGGTTGCGTGGTTGCAACGTGGGGGACATTTAATCGTCGGTGTCGAGCAGGCGTCGGATATCAACGGTAATCTGTGGCTGCGGGATCTGATGCCATGCCAGCTCACCGGAAGCGCGGTTCTCCAGGACCATTCGGAATTGGAGGATTGGGTGCACGGTGCGAACAAAGGATTGGCGCCTGATGACAATCCGCGTCCGGCAGCCCCGAAAAATAGACGCCGGTCGCATCCTGCGGTGGTGAATTCGGACATAACATCGGACGAACATTTCGATTTTGCGCCGTTGCCGATTGTGACGGGGAAATTGACCGATGGCAAAATCACGGTGGGGGCCGCGGAAAATCCGCTGGCCATCGAAGCAACACGTGGTCGCGGTAAAATTACGGTGCTGACGTTCAGCCCCGAACGCGAACCGTTTCTGTCCTGGACAAACCGAACGTGGTTCTGGGCGCGAATCGCCGAAGTGCCGGAAAGTATTTTCCAATCGAGTGATTATCGCACCGAGTCGGGCCGGTTCAGCACGGACGGCGTGTTCGGTTCGATGATCGACAGTAAACAAGTGCGTAAATTGCCGCTGGGCTGGCTGCTTGTTTTGCTCGGTGGTTATCTCGTTGTCATTGGGCCGCTCGATCATTACTGGTTGAAAAAAATCAACCGGCAAATGCTCACGTGGGTAACGTTTCCGTGTTATGTCCTGATTTTTTCCGGGCTGATATATTTGATCGGCTTTCAGCTCCGTGCCGGCGACCTCGAGTTTAATGAGCTGAATCTTGTCGACATTTTGACCGGAGGTGAAGACCAAGCGGTGTTGCGTGGGCAAACGTATTTGTCGATTTATTCGCCCGTCAATGGGCAATACCCGCTGGCCGGTAAACAAACGTATTCAACCTTGCGCGGCGAATACGGAGGCAATTACGGGGCGGCGACGGAACGCAGCAAGGCGGTGGTGGACCAGCACAGTTCCGGTTTCGAGGCGGACGCTTACGTGCCGGTTTGGACCAGTCAATTGTTTGTCAGTGATTGGTTGGAACCGGCAACACCTCCCGTATCGATGGCGGCATTTCGCCACGGACAACAATGGCGTGTAGCCATCACCAACGATTCCGATCGCACTTTAGCAAACCTGCACGTGGTAATGTCCGGCCAGATTTATCCACTCGGCAGTCTTGCGGCGGGCAAGTCGAATGTCTTCGCGCTCGACGAATCGAAAGGAATGTCGATCGCACAGTTTGCGCAGAAATACGCGCCGACATTTCGGACGGCTGTTCAACAACGGACCCAAAGCTTCGGTGGTAAAGCGGCGACGGTCGACGACATTGCGCTTGGTTCGATTGCGGCTTCATTTTCCGGCAACCTCAATGTGAATGAAAATGCCTGGGATAATTTTGCGCCGACCGATGGTTTGGATTTGGCACGTTGGGCCAACAATTCCGTCATTCTGTTCGCCTGGGACGCAGACCATTCGTTCACGCAACCGTTCAACCAATTCAAAGTCACTCAAAAACGATTGCACCGAAACACGCTCCTGCGTTTGGTGCAGCCGCTGAAAAAGCAAATCTAGCCATGGACGCCGCACAAATTCCCGCTGTCGAAACGATTGGCCTGACGCGCAGATACGGCGCGATGACAGCGCTCGATAATTTGAACCTGACGATTAATCGCGGCGATCTTTTCGGATTTATCGGTTCCAACGGGGCAGGGAAGACGACCACGCTGCGGATTCTGGCGACGTTTCTTGCTCCATCGTCCGGCACGGCAAAAGTTCTCGGTCATGACGTGGTGAGAGACGCTGACGCGGTGCGTCATGTTATTGGCTATATGCCGGACTTTTTCGGTGTCTATAAAGACATGGAAGTCACTGAGTATCTCGATTTTTTTGGCGCGTGTTACAAGATCCCGACTGCGCAGCGTGAAAAGACGGTCAATGACGTCCTCGAATTGGTCGGCCTAAGCGAAAAACGGGGCGCGATCATTGGTGCATTGAGTCGCGGTATGCAACAGCGTCTTGGCCTCGCGCGTGTGCTGATTCACGATCCGAAAGTTCTTTTACTAGACGAACCGGCCAGCGGTCTCGACCCACGCGCGCGCATTGAAATGATGGCGATTTTGGAAGAGCTCCAGCGGCTGGGAAAAACAATTATCATTTCTTCGCATATTCTGAGCGAGTTACAGAACTTATGTAATCGTGTCGCTATTATTGAAAAGGGCCGGCTCATTTATAGCGGGCCGGTGCAAGGGGTGCGCGATCAAATGTCGGCGGGCCTGGTTTATTGGGTCACGGTGAAAGGCGAATCCGCGCCTGCCATTGAATTGTTGAAAGCGTGTCCACAAATCAGCGAAGCCGTTTCGGTTGATGGCCAAATCAAAGTGACTTTTACGAACAACGATGTTGATCCGTCGTTTTTGCCAGAAACACTGGTTCGCGGCGGCGTGAAGTTTACCGGTCTGTGGGAAGATGAACTTGGACTGGAAGAAGTGTTCTTGCGTGTCACGCGCGGGGAGACACAGTAGTATTTTCCGATGTCGCTTCCGCCCGACTATCACATGCACACGCCGTTGTGCCGCCATGCCAGTGGTGAGCCGACGGAATATGCCGCGCAGGCCTTGTCGGTCGGGCTGACGGAGATTGGTTTCACCGATCACTCGCCGATGCGACGGGATGATTTTGATAATTGGCGGATGCGATTCGATCAACTGGGGGAATACATCGAGAAAATCGAAAAGGCGCGAAAAGACAATGGGCGGTTGAAAATCAAGATCGGCCTTGAAGTCGATTATTTACCGGGACACGAAGATTGGATTCGCGAACTCGCCGCCTTTCACAAATGGGATTATTTTATCGGGTCGGTCCATTATATTTCCGAAACGTGGGCGGTTGATAATCCGGAGCAGATTTCTAAATGGAAAGAGCGCGATGCATTTGAAGTGTGGACGATTTATTTCGACCGTCTTCGAATGGCCGCTGAAACAGGTTTCTTTGAAATCATCGGGCACGCCGATTTGCCGAAGAAATTCCGGATCGTTCCAAAACAGGATTGCCGGCCATTGTTCGAAAAATTTCTCGATGCCGCGAAGAAGACGGGGGTGGCCATTGAATTGAACACGGCTGGGTTGCGGAAGGATTGCAAAGAAATTTACCCCAGCCGCGCTTTTTTGGAGCTGGCGTTCGCCCGTAAAATTCCGATTACGTTTGGATCCGACGCGCATGCGACACTTGAGGTCGGGGCAGATTTCAAGGCGGCAATCGAGTTGGCGCGGACTGTTGGTTATACCGGTTTCGTGAAGTTCGAGCAGCGGCGGCGGAGCGAATCTTCCTTGTAACGGGGCATACGTGACGTGTTGAAAAGTGATTGCGCTCTCCGGCGTCTCTCTTAAGTTGCACACATGAAATTGACACACGCTTTCATTGCTTTCGGGCTTAGCACGTTTTCGCTTCTGGCGCAAAATCCGGCCACGGGGCCGGCACAGCGTATTCCGCTACTGCAATCGCAGCCGGCAGCGACCAATGCCGCTCCGCTCGATAAACGCAAAACCGGATATGCGTTGGGCTATGTGCAGGGAACGGATGCGAAACGCCGCGACTTGAACATTGATTTTCAAAGCCTGCTCGATGGCATGCGTGATGCGTTAATGGATCAAAAGCCGCAGATGACGGAGCAGGAAGCGCATCAGATTTTGAATCAGTGGCAGATGGAACGCCGCACTGCTTACATGGAAAAGCAAAAGTTGGAGCAGGAAAAACGCAAAGCTGACGCGCCGAAGAACAAGGCCGCCGGCGAAGAGTTTTTGGCAAAGAACGCAAAGGAAAAGGGCGTTACAGTCCTTCCGAGCGGTCTCCAATATAAGGTCACTAAAGAAGGCACAGGCCCGAAGCCGAAGCCCGGCGATACGGTCAGCACACTTTATCGAGGGACATTCATCGATGGCAAAGAATTCGACAGCACCGCCAATCGAGGCAACCAGCCCTTTAAATTCGTCGTTGGCCAGGGACAAGTGATCAAAGGTTGGGACGAAGCCGTCCAACTGATGAACGTCGGTTCGAAGTGGACGATTTATGTTCCTTATGATCTGGCTTATGGCGAGAACGGTCGTGGAACGATCGGACCGAATGAAGCGCTGATTTTTGATTTGGAACTCGTCGACGTGACGCCCGCCCCTAAACCGGCGGCGGATGCGGGGAACCCAGCGAACCAGGTCGTTAGCGGTGAGATTATAAAAGTGCCTTCGGCTGACGAAT
>JAICXV010000716.1 GCA_025934545.1 Verrucomicrobiia bacterium | reverse complement strand
GCGCGAGCCCATCGGTTCCCGTTGACATCGAGCGACAGCGTTCCCGACTTGATGCTCGCAAACGCGAAATAGCTCGCCGGGACGGCGCGCTCCCGGGCAAACCAGCCCACGCCACTGGTTCGCACGATGGCAAATTCCGGCGCGCCAGTTTGCAAATCGAGGGCCAAATTCACGAGCTTGCCAAGTTTGTCGCCGTCGTTGTTCTCGACGGTCATGCCTTTTAAGGTTGTGAATTGCTCGTTGTGGGGCGATTTGGGGACAGAGTGTTTCGCGCCGGAGCAGGCTCCGGTTGCCAGCACCAACAGAATAGCGGCGACCCGCGCGCGCATCGTCATTGGGTAATATCATGTCGCGGCGGGAGTGGCTCTATAGGGCTGTTTACCGAGTGCGGAATGCGGAATGCGGAGTGCGGAACGAAAGTCTTCAGTGTTCAGTTTTCAGTTTTCAGTCTTCAGGAAGCTGCGAACGTCTGGTGGACAAAATTGTGTGCGGCCTGTAAAAAGCGCTTAGTTATGGATGAACCGACGATTGCTCAAAAATGTCCGATTGTGCAGAAGGTTGAACCGGGGATTTACTGGTGGTGCGCTTGCGGCCGATCGAAAAGTCAGCCGTTTTGCGACGGCTCACACGAAGGCACCGGCTTTGTGCCGCAGGAAGTAAAGATCACCGAAGCGAAGATGGTGGCCTGGTGCGCGTGCAAACATTCGAAAAAGATGCCATTTTGCGATGGCTCGCACTCGACACTGTAAGCATGGTTTGCCGGACAGGTCTGACACTTCTGACGATTCTGACAGAAAATGACTGGCAGCCCGCAGCTACTGTTTTCTTTTAAAGAAATCCGACGTATCCGCGACGTTGAGGATTGAGAGGTCAAGGCCGGCGCCTGGATCGCGTTGCTGAGCGATCTGCATCTGCTCAGCAATATTTTTGGCGGCGGGGCCGGCAAAGTATTTTACCACTCCCACGCTGACTTCGGCCCTGAAAATGACTGTCAGAAGGCAGAATTCATCCACAGTGACCACGAACATGCTGTGTTTCTGGCCTTGCTGATAGACGTTATCGAAGCTGGTTTCGTGCACCAGGTTGGCGATGGTTTGATTGGCCATGAAAGCGCCGGAGGCCAGCGCCGCTATGGTGGTGAGGTCAAACTGACGCGAGTCGCCGGAACTGCTGATGAGGAACCCGCCCTTGTCGATGACCAGGGCCGTCGTCGCGTCGGTCTCCTTCAACAGATCGCGAAGTTCGTCGTCGATCCGCTGAACGTCCTCCTCGATGAGTTGAGGAAGAGTAGCCATGTCACGCGTATTGCGGAGTTGACTGGCTGACGAACTTGTGCAGCAACATGCGGGTGATCATGTTGAGCGTCTCAAACACGCCCTCGCAACGATGCGCGCTCGAAGTGAATGACGGCACCTGGACTTCCCGATTGTTCAGCAGGAATTCCATGTACTCGACCGGCGCGACGTTTGGCAGGTCGCGCTTGTTGTATTGCAGGCAGTAAGGGATGTCCGCAAGGTTCAGCTTCAGGGTTTTGAGATTTTCTTCGAGGTTCGTGAAGCTCTCGACGTTTTCGGTCATCTTTTCGTATTGAGAATCGGCAACGAAGACGATGCCGTCGACGCCGCGAAGCACAAGCTGTCGGGTGGTGTTGTAGATGACCTGGCCGGGAACCGTATAAAGCTGGAACTTGGTTTTGAAGCCTTTGATCGACATCGCTTCGATCGGCAGGAAGTCAAAGAACAAGGTGCGGTCCGAACTGGTGGCGAGCGAGACGAGCTTGCCTTTATTGCCAGCGGCGGTCTGCACGTGATCGTGGACCTGAACGAGGTTCGTCGTCTTGCCGCCCATGGCGGGACCGTAATAAACGATCTTTACCTGCAGTTCCTTGGTTGCTTGATTGATTATCGCCATAAAAGATTATTTGTTTCGATGGTCCAATTCCCCCGCGAGTGCCGCGAGCTGCTGGCCCGGCAAGCCTTCGCCGGCCCGGCCAAATGCCGCGAAGAAAATCGCGTTCACGCGAAAGATCTTC
>JAICXV010000592.1 GCA_025934545.1 Verrucomicrobiia bacterium | reverse complement strand
TGCTGCCGTCCAGTGCAGTTTTATAGACAAGTCGTCCCGTGAAAAAATTGGTATTCCCAAAATCGAGTGAAAGAGCACGAACAATATTCAACGTTCCAATATGAATCGGGGCGGGCCGCTGGTGCTCAATTCCTTGGCCGGCCAGAGTTACTCCCTGATACCAACCGGTCACCGAAATTTCCAAAATCTGTTCAATGCTGTCGGCCGACGCCGCCATGGCAGATGCCATTAGAGCAACTGTAAAAATGCGAGTAACCTTCATGTAAAAATTGCCCGCAATTCCGCGAGCGAGATGAATGTGGCAGTTTGCACCGCGCAATCAAATCTTTTTTATCCAACCGCAACATCGATCGTTTTCACGACTCCGCACGTGGGATTCAAACTGCTGCCGCAGGAGCGCGGACTTCAGTCCGCTTCAACCTATTTTCTCTATAAGCGTCGGAATGACTCGAACTCGAATTGTGTTCGTGCACTGAAGCGGACTAAAGTCCGCGCTCCGTTTTCGCCGTTGACAATTAAGATGCGTGTTTGACATTAAAGCCCAATGGTCGCTCTCAAATCGGTGCTTTCCCAAACCCGACAACAACGGAAATGAAACACATTTTCGCGCTCGCCGTTCTATCCGCCACCGTCTGTGCGCATGCGCAAACGAACGATCTTGTTTCGACGACTAACTTTCTCACGCGCCCTCTTTCTCGACGCGATGCGGTCGAAACTGCGCTCCGCCAGAATAGCGCCATCCTGCGTGGCCGCGCCGATTTGCGCGCGTCTCACGGTGTCGAAATGCAACTACGGTCGGCCGCCATGCCGCGCATTGTTACGACTGGGTATTACAACGCCCAGGAACCGTCTCTGGTCAACGAAACGTTCCCGGGCACGAGCAATGTCTTCACTTTTCCAAATCAAAAATGGCAAGCCGACGCCCAACTTCAGCAACCGCTTTACGCTGGTGGCCGAATCACTTCGTCTTTGCGGTCGGCCCGGCTGCAACGCGAACAAGCCGTTTTGAATTTTCAGGCAACCGTTGCCGATGCCCTACTCTCGACGCGCATCGCCTACGACGATGTCCTCGTCGCACAACAGCAAATTCTCGTGCAGGAAGCCTCGATCAATTTGCTATCGAACGAACTGACCGATGTCCAACACCGTTTCGAAGCCGGCACTGTTCCGCGATTTAACGTGCTGCGCGCCGAAGTTGAAATCGCCAATGCCCGCCCGCGCCTGATCAACGCGCGCAATCAATATCGCATTGCCAAAAATAATCTGGTGAATTTGCTCGGTGACAACTTGCCCGCTGGCGTCCTTGAAGACATTCCTCTGCAACTCACTGAAAAGCTGCAGGCGCAGCAGTTGGATCTTCAACTACCGGGCGCGGTCGCGCGTGCCTTTGAACAACGCTCCGAAATCGCGGCATTGCGCAAAGCCGAGCAACTTCGGCGCGAGGACATCGTTAACAGCAAAGCCGGTTACAAGCCGAGCATTCAGGCTTTCGGCGGCTACCAATTCCGCAGTCCCACTTTCGAAAACGACTTGAGTAAAGAATTACACGGCTGGGAAGCCGGCGTGAATCTGTCGTGGACGCCATGGGACGGCGGCTCAACTCGCGGCAAAGTCGTCGAAGCGCAAGCCCGCTACGACCGCGCTCGCGTTGATATTGAAGACGAACAACGCCGCATCGAACTCGAAGTCCGCACCGCCTACTCGCAATTCGTCGAAGCCAAAGAAGTTTTGGAATCGCAGAAAAAAGTGCACGAACAAGCCGAAGAAGCGCTGCGCCTTGCCGAAGCGCGCATGCACGCCGGCACAGGCACGCAACTCGACGTGCTCAACGCTCAAACTTCCCTGACCGATGCCCGCACCACGCAGGTCCAGGCGCTCCATGACTATTCCGTCGCCCGCTCGCGATTGCTTCGCTCCATCGGCGACGATCTGCAAAAGGATTAGTGTTCGCAATTGTGATTTGCGAATGAACCGGTAAATTCCAGCGTCTGTAATATTGTGAAGAAGCCATCGATATTGATTATTTTCATCACCGTCCTGATCGACCTGGTCGGTTTCGGTCTCATTCTTCCGCTCATTCCGGTTTACTCAAAAAACTTTGGCGCCAGCGGACTTTTCATCGGCGCAATCATCGCTTCGTATTCGTTGATGCAATTTATCTTCGCGCCGATTTGGGGACGTGTCTCGGATCGCATCGGGCGACGTCCGGTTTTGCTCGGCAGCACTTTTTGCGCAACGCTTTCCTACGTTATCTTTGCGATTGGCTCATCGTTGACCAACCATTCGCTGGCGCTATGGGTCATGCTGTTGTCTCGCGCATTCGCCGGAATTTGCGGGGCGAACATCACCGTTGCTCAAGCTTACATCGCCGACATCACTCCACCGGAAAAGCGTTCCGCGCGCATGGGGTTGATTGGAATGGCCTTTGGGCTCGGCTTTATTCTTGGCCCGGTCCTCGGCGCAGGCACGACGAACTATTTTGGTGTCACGGCGCCCGGTTGGGTCGCCGCCGGGTTGTGCGCGATTAATTTTACGTGGGCCTTCGCGAAGCTGCCAGAAAGCTGGAAACCCAACATGGAGGAGCACGTGCCGCAACGCCCGCATCTGGCCCAATGGATTCATACGTTGAGCACACCAAAATTGAACCTATTGATCGCGATATTCTTCCTCGCAACGTTTTGTTTCACGTGTTTTGAAAGCACCATCGGTCTATTGGTCATGCGCAATTTTGATCTCGATACAACAACCGGCCCCGGCCTAGCGAAAATCGGCTGGCTC
>JAICXV010000334.1 GCA_025934545.1 Verrucomicrobiia bacterium | reverse complement strand
GTCCCCGGCCATGCGCGCCGCGATGTCATGCGCAGGGGTGTGCTCGCTCATCATCCCAGCCGTGAGCACAAAGATTTTTCCGCCGGACAAATTCATCTGTTCGACTTGTCCTTTGCCGAGAACGACGATGTTCAGTGCCTCGCCCAGTTGCAGCCCGCTATGTTGCCGGTAGGTGCGGTGCGCTTGCAGGTCGTAAATCTCCGTGAACACACGTCCGAGGCCACCGACGTAAATCGGCTGCGGCTCAAGTTTGCCCTCTGCCATCATTGACGCCAACAGCGCCAAAATTTCCTGCGTTCGCCCCAATGCAAACGTCGGAATCAGGACCGAACCTTTGCGTTCTTTCACGCGCTCAATCGCCTGCGCCAGCCGCTGCACTTCCGCAGCCCGCGTGAAACCGGCCGGCACTTCGCGATTGCCACGTGTTGTTTCCATCACCAACACGTCGGCTTTCACATCGTCAAATCGCGCGGCGCGCAACAATGTCTGATCGTGAAAACAGACGTCGCCGGTATAGAACAGCGATTGGGATTTTCCACGCACCATCATTCCAGCGGACCCTAACGCATGGCCTGCGTCGAAAAATTCCAGTGTCGGCGAAAACTGGCCGCGCTTGGTTTTGTCAAAACTGGCCCAATCAATTTCGCGGTTGTATTTGAAACCCTGGAAGAGCGGCGCGATGTCATCGAGTTCTCCGTGCGTATAAAGTGGATATTCGGCGATGCCGCACTCATCCCGCTGGCGCGTCATGACATTGACGGAATTGTGAAGGACGCGTTCGACCAGAAAATAACTGAGTTCCGGCATCAAAACATGGGCACGTGGAAAATGGCGGACCGCCACTGGCAACGTGCCGACGTGATCATGATGGCAATGGGAAATGGCAATGGCGTCGACCTGCTCGCGATCGATGACGGAGAACATCGGCATCGATGCCCTGCCCTCGCGGCGCGGATGGGAGCCGGCATCCATCAGGAGCCTGTGTCCATCAATTTCTACAAACCAACAGCTTGCGCCGATCTCGGTATCTGGATTCAGATTTATTAAACGCATGTTACTATCTTGCAGGTGCTTCGAATATTAGACGGATGACGTTGCCGACGCTCGATTGTTAACGAACAGGACGACGAAAAAAAGGCTGGCGCAGGCCAACCTACCATCAAAAAAAATTTGAACAATTTGCGGTTCTGTGCGTCATTATAATAGGTTCTTAGTTAAGGGATGGATGGGTTTTTGGTTTTCCCATTCGTTCGAATGCTAAGGACAAGGGTTGGTTAGTTTGGTTGTTGGGGGGCGGACATCGCAATGGTGTCCGCCCTTTTTTTGTCCTTTTATGGTTTCGACTTTCACTTTCGATTCCGCGGCAATTTCAGAGTCGAAATCTACCTCCCAGTAACCGCTTCAGTCATCAATGTTTGCAAATCATTATATTTCTTATAACCGCTCGGCACTTCAAAAAGCTTCACATCGGGCGTAGACAATTTCACGTTTCGAAATTTGAGAACGATATTCTGCCCACCTTCAAAGAAATTTGCCTGCACTGGGAATCCTTTTAGATCGGACGCTTCCCATGAAGTGATCTGTTCTTTGCCACCCTTGTCGTCGGACAAAGTCAGCATTTGCTTGGTGCATGGATGCGAGTCCACGGTCTCTTTTCCGAGAGTTGTTTTTTGCAGCTTCAGCCCCTTTATCATGCTCTGCACCAGCTCCGCCGGCATCGCCAGATCCGCGTAAGCTTTGAGGCCGGGATAAATGACATAGAGTCGCTTGCGGTCCATCCGAATCGTGACGACCGAACGATCCATCCCGGCGTTTTTCATCTGCGCGATGAACGCGGGCGAGATCATCGGGCCTTTTGCGTTGGCGACGTCTATTTCCATGCGCACTTTGCCTTCCGCCAACGCAAGATCGAAGCTTGCGCTGGTGGTGTCATTTTTTTCCGTGCTCCGCATGTCTGCCGTCACCGAAAACGCTTTGTGCTGATCAAAAATCCGAAGAAACGCAATATTACCCGGTCCGGCGCCCGGCATTTGGCCATAGGCCGTGAAATGAGAGAAGCCGCAGAGAATCGCCGCCCCAAAATAACCGATGACACGCATTCGCATTGCCCGAAGATAGACTGCGCAGTTTCAGAGGAAAGTGAAAACTCTCATACAACCGAACTTTAGCGTTGCCAAAGGGTCGATGACGAGTTGGCACTTCATTCAAAATCTTCCGTTGCGCGGTTTCGCGCCAGCGGTTTATGATGCCTGTCGCAAATGAAACATCAGCTTGACTTCGAAAAGCCCATTTTTGATCTGCAACGCAAGCTCGATGAATTGAAGAAGCATCCGGAAACGCACTCCATCAAAATCAGTTTCGAGGAAGAAGTCGCGCAGATGGAGAAAAAGATCGAGGAGACCAAGCGCCAGATTTACGCCAATCTCAGCCCATGGGATCGCGTCAAGATCGCGCGCCATCCCCTCCGCCCTTTCACCCTTGATTATTTGCTAACCGCATTTACGGAATTTTCGGAACTGCACGGCGATCGTCTCTATGCGGATGATGAAGCGGTCGTTGGCGGGTTTGCCAAGCTTGAGGGCCAAAAAGTGATGGTCATCGGCACGCAAAAAGGCCGCGACACGAAGGACAAGATTCGCCGCAATTTCGGGTCCGCTCATCCGGAAGGCTATCGCAAAGCGTTGCGTTTGATGCGCATGGCGGACAAGTTCGGCCTGCCGATCGTGACGTTAATCGACACGGCGGGCGCTTATCCCGGCATCGGCGCAGAAGAACGGCACATCGCCGAGGCGATTGCCGTGAACCTGCGCGAGATGATGTTGCTAGAAGTGCCAATTATCGCCTGCATCATTGGCGAAGGCGGTTCTGGGGGCGCCCTCGGTATCGGCGTGGCCGATCGCGTACTGATTATGGAAAACGCGTATTACTCGGTCATCAGCCCGGAAGGTTGCGCGGCGATTCTGTGGAAAGACCGCGCTGCCGCGCCAAAGGCCGCGGAGGCCTTGCGCATCAGCGCCAAAGATTTGTTGGAACTGGGATTGGTCGATGAAATTGTTCCGGAACCATTGGGCGGCGCGCACCACGATGGCCAATTGGCAGCGCGCACATTGAAAACGCACCTGCTGAAAAACCTGGACGAATTGAAAAAGATTTCGTCGAGCGACCGGCTCAAGGCGCGTTACGCGAAATTTCGCGCTTACGGGAAATACAAAGAAAAACAGGAAGCCGTTGTCACCGAAGCCCAACCGCAAACGCAGGCGCAAGCTTGAGTCATGCTCTATCCACTGACTTTCGAGCCTATCTTCAAGGAACGAATTTGGGGCGGCCGCAAGCTCGAAGACTTATACCGCAAATCGCTCCCGGCGAATGTTCCCATTGGTGAATCGTGGGAGATTAGCGATCGGCACGGTGACATGAGCGTCATCAGCAATGGCCTGCTTAAAGGCAAAACGTTGCACTGGCTGGTCGAGAACCATGCGAGAGAACTGTTTGGTGATAACACGCCTTTTCCGAAAAGCTTTCCGTTACTGATAAAGATTCTCGATGCGCAGGAGAAACTTTCGTTGCAGGTGCATCCGCCAGCCAAGCTCGCGCCGTTACTCGGCGGCGAACCCAAAACGGAAATGTGGTACATCGCTCACGCTGAACCGGGCGCGGATTTGTATGTCGGCCTTAAACGTGGTGTGGCCCGCGCCGAGTTCGAAGCGAAAATTAAAACCGGTGAAGTCGCCGAATGTTTTCATCGTGTCCCCGTGAAAACCGGCGACGCCATGTTCCTGCCGAGCGGCCGCGTTCATGCCATTGGCGCGGGCCTCGTCATTTTCGAAGTGCAGCAGAACTCGGATACGACTTATCGCGTGTTCGATTGGAATCGCGTCGATAAAAGCGGTAAAGCCCGCGACCTGCACGTCAAAGAATCACTCGCAAGCATAGACTTCGAAGATTTCGAACCGCCGCTGCTGTCGAAAGATGCGAAGACACTTGTCGATCACGAACTCTTCCGCGTCAGTAAAGTTGATTTGCAAGGAAATGGTTCGACCAGGCTCGGTGGCAAAATGGAAATTATCGGCATGCTGTCGGGCACGGCGGAGGTGGGTTCCCCTGCCCTGACGTTGGCCGCCGGCGAATTCTGTCTCGTTCCGGCGTGCTGCACCGATGTAGAATTGCGCGCCGTCCAATCCGCATCCTTTTTGCGGATTGGCCTTGGCCAATAATGATTCGAGCGAAATTCAGCATCCTTTTGTGCATTGCACTCTCGTGCATCGCAGCGTTCGCGCAGAAGTCGC
>JAICXV010000319.1 GCA_025934545.1 Verrucomicrobiia bacterium | reverse complement strand
CTGCATCTCGGCAATGATTTTCGTCGGTTGCTCCGAAATCGTGTTGAGCATCTTTTCCTGGGTATCGGGCTTGAACCGGATCAATTCCAATGCCGCCACAACCAATGAAAGCTGGTTGTTGATCTCGTGACGCATGTGGGACAGCTTTTTGTTCAACTCGGCCAGTTGCTCGGGCGTCAATCCCGGTGGCGTCGGTGGAATTTGCATTTGCATTCGGTTCTTTTAGGCTACTCAGAAACCCGGATCCAATCAAGGCATTTAGGTTCGATCACAGAACTTTATGACACCACTGCCGCCCTCAACCTCTCCGTCCGCTTTCCGCGTTGACACCTGCCGCGCATGCACTTACCCTGCCCGTTCGCTAAATGCCCGGCCATGGTGGCCAGGCAGGGCGACTCCAGAGAGGAAGTGAATTTTTTGACCGAGATTAGACTAAAAAAAGGCGAACCCGTCGACAGGGCGCTTCGCCGTTTGAAAAAGAAAATCGATCGCGAAGGCGTTCTCCAGGCAGTGCGTAATCACCGCCATTTCGAGAAGCCGAGCGAGCGACGCCGCCGCAAAATGAAAGTGGCCCGCTTTTCCGCGATGCTCAGCGCACGGTACGCTGACTTGTAAACTCTGTGAGTGTTAGTGAAAGTGAAAGGTGGCCTTAAAACCACTTTTCACTTTTCGTTTAACAATGAAACTAATCGACCATCACATCCCTCTCACTCCGTAGATGTACTCTTTCTCAACCTGCTGGAATTCCCACCGCCATACCGATGGCCGTGACATGCTTCGCGAAATTCGCGATCTCGGGTTCCAACACGCTGAGTTAAGCCATGGCATTCGTCTCAGTCTCTTGCCCGGCATTCTCCAATCTGTCGATGCCGGCGAAATCAAAATTTCCACGCTCCACAATTTTTGTCCGCTTCCGATGGGCATCGAGCGGGCTAATCCGAACATCTACCTTTTCTCGAGTGAGGACCCGCGCGAACGCGACAACGCCTTTCGTCACACCATCAAAACTCTCGACACCGCGCAGCGGCTCAAAGCGCCCATTGTCGTCCTCCATATGGGCAGCATTGACATGCGCCATTACACCGAAAAACTTTTGGAATTAATCGTAAAAGGCGAGCGCGAATCCGATCGTTACGCCAGCCTTTGCGAAGAGCTTCTCGAAAAACGCGAAAAGAAAAAAGATCGCTACGTCCAAAACGCCTACTCGATGCTCGACCGACTCGCCAAAGAAGCCGACGCACGCGGCCTCAAGCTCGGCGTCGAAAACCGTGACAAACTCGAAGAGATTCCTATCGACACCGAATTTACCTTCCTTTTCCGACAGCTAAAACATCCGAACCTCGGCTATTGGCACGATACCGGTCACGCCCAGATAAAAGAGAATTTGGGTTTTATTCATCATGTGATTCATTTAGAATGTTTAGCTGAGCGGCTCTTAGGTTTTCATGTGCACGATGTCGACTATCCGGGACGCGACCATGCTGCGCCGGGCGCGGGCACGATTGATTTTGCCGCGTTAAAACAGGTGGTTAAACCAGAGCACATCAAAGTTTTCGAACTCAGCCCACACCTTCCACGTGAGGCGGTGGAGAAAGGTATTGCCCATATCAAGGAAGTGTGGGGACCCGAATGAACCGGCTGAAAGAAATCTGGCGCGCGACCTGGCGCATCCTCATTTGCGCCATTCTGCTGGCGTGGATTTTTCACACGATTTTCCGTAACGAAGCCAAGGATCATCTCGGCGCTAAATGGCAAAGCCTCAGCGGCAGCGAACAATTTCACAAAGCATGGACCATTGGCCCGCACGCACTCTGGCATGAACTCTCGCAAGTCCACCCCGCGGCGTTGGCTGCCTCGCTCTTATGCGTTGGCGTCGTCGTCATGCTCAACGTCATTCGCTGGCGCATGATCCTCAAAGTCCAGGGCCTTGACCTCTCACTCGGGCGCGCCACCGGCATTTCATTCGTCGCCCAATTTTTCAACTCGTTCCTGCTCGGCTCGAGCGGAGGCGACTTGATCAAGGCCTACTACGCCGCTCGCGAAACCCACCACAAAAAAACGGAAGCCGTCACCACCGTGTTTGTCGATCGCCTCATCGGCCTATGGAGCATGTTGCTCTTTGCCGTGCTCATGTCCGCCGTCAACCTGACGATCGTCCTGAAATACAAACGTTACTGGGGCTTGTGCCTGATCATTCTCGGAATGTTCGCGGCGTTAACCGTCGTTCTCGGAATCGCGTTTTGGGGCGGCGTTTCCAAACGCTGGCCGCGCGCACGCCACTACCTGCGCCGTCTGCCCAAAGCCGAAAAACTCGAACGCAGTTTGGATAGCTGCCGCGAATTCGGCAAAAAACCGCGTCTCCTCTTTGACACCATCGGACTTTCTCTCGTCCTTAACTTGTTTTGCGTCTTCCAGGTTTTATTCCTCGCCAAAAGCCTCGGCATCGACGCGACTCAACCGCTATTCGTCGTCGTCCCCATCGTCTTCTGCATCTCAGCATTGCCTGTGACCCCAAGCGGCCTCGGGGTCCGCGAGAATCTCTTCGTTCTCTTGCTCGTCGTGCTCAACGTTCCGCAAACCGCGGCGCTATCATTAAGCCTCCTCGCCTTTGCTGGCGGGCTCTTCTGGAGCATGGTCGGCGGAGTCGTTTACATGGGCTTGAAAGAAAAAGAACACCTCGGCGAAGTCGCCCATCCACAACCGGTCGTGGAGAACGTTTGACGCTCCTGACTTTTCAATTGCCATGACGACAAAGCTGATTCGCCTTCTGCACATCAGCGCGTTTTTTCTGCTCTTAGCCAATGCGCTCGCCGTCGACATCACCCTTACCGGCAACTGGCAAGTTCGCATCACAGAAACACGCAAGCGGTTTCTCCGATCGCCACAAACAGTTTCCATAACGCTCAACGTCTCTCCGTCCCTCGAAAACGCCGTGGAAATGGAGCGATACGATTTGCCGCCGATCTTTCAACCAAACCTTCCGGTTTGGGCCGGCGAAGGCGTCATCCTTCGCCAACTCCGCACTCAGGAAACTGCGTCGGACGGCATGCTTGTCGAAAAAAGCCTGCAGCTCTATGCAATGAAATCGGGAGGACCGGTTGAACTAAAACCAGGCATTGATTACCAGGCCGACCTGCATTGGGCCGCCATCGGCCGCCTCAGTGGCGGCGCGATTAACGAAAAAGAACCCGTTTTCGCGTCATATCATTATTTCCAATCACGTCTCGACGCCGTCGTGCGCACTCGCAGAAACGAATTCCAGATTCGCGAAGGGGCACCGACCAACACCACCGCGACGCTCCCACCTCTGCAAAAAGGCGACACGCTGCTTGCCACAATTTGGGTGCCCGGAAGAATCACAAAACTGACTCCAGACAATCTCTTCCCCATCCTCGAAACAAAATATCCCGAACGGCCCAAGCACGATCCGTCCGAACCCGAAAAACGTTTCCCAAACGCGCTCAAAAAACTTCAACACGGCGAATCCATTCGGATTCTTGCGTGGGGTGATAGCGTTACCGACGGAAGATACTTGCCGCATCCCGACACCGAACGTTGGCAAACGCAATTCATCCAACGTTTGCAAAAACGGTTCCCGCGCGCGCATATCGAGCTGATCACCGAAGCCTGGGGCGGACGAACCACCGCCAGTTATCTCGCCGAGCCTCCCGGTTCAGAGCACAACTACAAAGAAAAAGTGCTCGGCGCAAAACCCGACCTCATCGTGTCCGAATTCGTCAACGACGCCGGACTGCCGGTCCCGCAAGTCCGCGACAGCTACGCAAAACTCTGGAAAGACTTCCAGTCCATCAACGCCGAATGGATCATTCTGACACCTCACTACGTGCGCCCGGACTGGATGGGACTGACACGCCAACGCGACATCGATGATGACCCGCGCCCATACGTCGCCGAGCTCCGCCGCTTCGCCGCTGAGAATCCTGTCGGCCTGGCCGACGCCGCAAAACGTTGGGGCCGTTTGTGGCGACAAGGCATCCCATACACAACGCTATTCGTTAATTCTATCAACCACCCCAACGCGCGCGGCATGTCCATCTTCGCCGACAGCTTGATGGAACTTTTTCCGTGAGCAATTACGGCACTGCAAAAGCCTAGTGCTTCTCAGTCAACGTCACTCCGTAGACCGTCGCATTATTCAGGTGCACGCGAATTAAACATTTTTGCGCGGGCAACGTCGCATTTGATAGCCACGTCACGCGCTGGCTGACCGAATCTCCGCTAATCGGAATCGCATCTTCCGCCGTGAATCTTCGAAGCCGTTTTCCCTCCTCATCCAGAAGCTCAACTCGAATCGTCCCTTTCTTTGCATTCGCGTTCAGTTCGATGCTTCCAACACTGCTCAAATCCACAGCTTTTAATGTGATCTGCCCAATGTCATGCAAAGCT
>JAICXV010000348.1 GCA_025934545.1 Verrucomicrobiia bacterium | reverse complement strand
GATGTGGGCAATATTATCAGATCGGGCGACACCAACGGCCTAGTGGTCGTGACACAACTCAAACCCATTTCGGTTAGCTTCACTTTACCCGAGCAAAACCTTGGAGATGTTCAGCAACAGTTTTCGAAGGAACCAATGAAAGTGTTGGCGGTGGATCGCGACAATAAAACTGTTCTCGATGAGGGCAAGCTTACCGTGGTGGACAATCAAATTGATCCAACGACGGGAACGATTCGGTTGAAGGCGACGTTTCCGAATCCGAATTTACGACTCTGGCCGGGACAGTTTGCCAATACGCGATTGCTGCTCACGATTCGAACGAATGCCATCGTAGTGCCCGCTTCGGTCGTGCAACGCGGGCCGGAGGGTTCGTATGCGTTCGTCGCCGGCGATGATATGTCGGTGCAAATGCGACCAGTGAAGGTGGCGTTTGTGGAAGGGCCGGATGCGGTGATCGAGAGCGGGCTGCAGCCCGGTGAAAAAGTGGTCGTCGACGGCCAATATAAATTGCAACCGGGCGCGCAGATTCGTCCCGCGGATGCGACGCGGGGAACGAACGCGCCGATGGGCAACATGAAATCGCAAAGTTCAACGAACCGCGCTCGCGGCAAACGGCAAGGCACCGAAGGGAAAAAACCCCAGGACCAATAACGTGCCGCGTCCAACTATGCGGATTGCATGAGTATCTCCGAGCCATTTATTCGCCGGCCAGTTGCGACTTCGCTGCTGATGACCGGTGTTTTGTTGATGGGGTTGCTCGGCTATTTTCTGTTGCCGATTTCGTCGCTGCCAACGGTTGATTTTCCAACCATCCAGGTGACGGCGCAATTTCCCGGCGCGAGCCCGGATGTGATGGCTTCCTCGGTCACGACGCCGCTCGAACGGCAGTTCGGCGAAATCAGCGGATTGACGATGATGACGTCGGTCAGTTCGTTTGGAAATACGGCGATCACATTGCAGTTTGCGCTGGATCGAGACATTGACGCCGCTGGTCAAGACGTACAGGCGGCGATGAATTCGGCGAATGGTTTCCTGCCGAAAATGCCCAACCCGCCAACCTACAGCAAAGTCAATCCAGCGGACGTGCCGATTCTGACCTTGGAAGTTTCATCGGACACGTTGCCGCTGCAACAGGTGAACGATCTCGCTGACACGGTGCTGGCGCAAAAACTCAGCGAAGTAACTGGCGTCGGTTTGGTGACAATCGAAGGCAATCAGAAACCAGCCGTGCGCGTGCGCGTCAATGTAGCGGCGATTGCGTCACGCAACATCAGCCTGGAAGACATTCGCACGGCGCTGACGCAAAACAATGTTAACGCACCCAAAGGGAGTTTCGATGGTGCGCGACAATCGTACGCGATTGGCGCGAACGACCAGATTTTTTCCGCGGACCAGTACGCCGAAATGATCATTGCGTATAAGAACGGGACGCCCGTGCGATTGAAGGATGTCGGAGAGGTGTTCGATGATGTTGAGAATGTGCGCCTGGCGGCGTGGGTCGATAAACCGGGCGACGCGATCGTCCATACAACGATGCCAAAACGCAAAGAAGCGAGCACCGCGCCGATGCAACAAAAGTCCGCTGTGATCGTCGATATCCAACGGCAGCCGGGTGCGAACATCATTCAAACCGCGGACCGCGTGAAGGCTTTGCTGCCACACATGCAGGCGAATCTTCCGTCGTCGGTGCGTGTGGGAATTTTGTCGGATCGCACTGAAACAATTCGCGCGTCCGTTCGAGACGTTCAATTCACCATGCTCCTGACGATGGCACTGGTCGTTCTGGCTATTTTCATGTTTCTGCGAAAGTTGTGGGCAACGGTCATTCCTTCCGTCGCCCTGCCGCTGGCGATTGCGGCGACGTTTGGGATCATGCACCTGGTCGGGTTCAGTTTGGATAATCTCTCGTTGATGGCGCTGACGATTGCGACCGGCTTTGTCGTCGATGACGCGATCGTGATGATTGAAAATATCGTGCGTTACATCGAGATGGGCGAAAAACCGATGGACGCTGCGTTGAAAGGGGCGAGTCAAATTGGGTTCACGATCATTTCGCTGACGGTTTCGCTCATCGCTGTTTTTATTCCTCTCCTTTTTATGACGGGAATTGTTGGGCGTCTCTTCCGGGAATTTGCTCTCACCTTGAGTTTTGCCGTCGCGGTCTCGGCGTTTGTTTCGCTGACGCTCACACCCATGATGTGCGCGCGATTATTGAAACCGGAAGCGCAGGAAAAACACGGGCGCTTTTATCATCTATCGGAGAAATACTTCAACCGGTTGCTCGATGGTTATGACCGGAGTTTGCAATGGGTTTTGCGGCACCAATTTCTTACCTTCGTGATCTCGATTATCACGCTAGTCGCCACCGTTTGGCTATACATCATCATTCCGAAAGGACTTTTGCCGCAGCAGGATACCGGGATGATTCTTGGATTTACCGATGCCGCGCAGTCGATCTCCTTCAAGAACATGGCGAAGAAACAGCGTGTGCTATCGGAAATTGTTGCGCGCGATCCGGACATTGACCGCGTTGCGTCTTTCGTCGGTGCCGGAACGGTTAATCCGACGATGAACAGCGGTCGGCTCTACATCATGCTCAAGCCGCGCGACGAAAGAAAATCCGGTGCGCCGCAAATTATTGATCGGTTGCGTGATGCGACGCGCGATGTCGAAGGGATTTCGCTTTTTATGCAAGCCGCGCAGGACGTGCAAATCGAAAGCCGCGTCAGTCGCACGCAGTATCAATACACCTTGCAGGATGCCGACGAAGAAGAATTGGCGGATTGGGCGAACAAGATTTTGACCAGGTTGCGCCAGGTGCCCGAACTGGCGGATGTTGCCACCGACCAACAGCCGGGCGGGTTGCAGGTGGCTGTCGACATCGATCGCGAAGCGGCGGCGCGCATGAATATTGCGCCCCAGGCCATCGACGACACGCTTTACGATGCCTTCGGACAACGACAGGTTTCGACGATTTACACGCAGCTCAACCAATATCGTGTCGTGCTCGAATCAGAGGCGCGTTTCCAAAGTTCACCGGATGAACTTGATAAACTTTACGTAAAATCCGCAACTGGTCAGATGGTTCCGTTCAGCGCATTTGCGAAAATTCGAACGGCCACACAACCGCTGATTATTTCGCACCAGGGACAGTTTCCTGCGGTCACGCTCTCGTTCAATTTGCAACCCGGCAGTTCATTGGGCGGAGCGGTTAAGGCTATTGAAACGGCGGAACAGGATATTCACGTGCCGGAAACGGTGACGCGCACGTTCACCGGAAGCGCGGCGGAATTTCGCACTTCTCTGCGCAGTGAACCATTTCTATTGCTCGCTGCCATCGTCGTTATTTACATCGTGTTGGGCGTGCTTTACGAAAGTTATATTCATCCGATCACGATTCTTTCGACGTTGCCGTCGGCGGGTGTGGGAGCGTTGCTGGCATTGATGATTTTTGGGTATGACCTCTCATTGATTGCGCTGATTGGAATCATCCTGCTCATCGGTATCGTGAAAAAGAACGCGATCATGATGATCGATTTTGCGCTCGACGCGGAACGAAACCAAAACATGCCGCCGGAAAAGTCCATCTACCAGGCGTGTCTCCTGCGGTTTCGTCCGATCATGATGACGACGTTTGCCGCGTTGTTCGGCGCGTTGCCGCTGGCGTTGCAGAATGGCACTGGTTCAGAACTGCGCAAACCGATGGGTATTTCAATCGTCGGAGGATTGCTCCTATCTCAAGTTCTGACGCTCTATACAACGCCGGTAATTTATTTGTATTTGGATCGTTTCGCCGCCTGGTCGCGCAAATGGCGCGGGGTAGCGCACTTGCCTGAAGCGCCCGTTCCGCAAACTAATTTGTGAACATTTCCGGCCCATTCATCCGGCGCCCGGCCGGCACTTCGTTGCTGGCCATCGGATTGTTTCTGGTAGGAATTGCCGCTTATCGCGCGATGCCGGTGGCGCCGGTGCCACGTGTTGATTTCCCGATGATCAGCGTGAGTGCGTCGTTGCCCGGCGCGGATCCTGAAACGGTTGCGTCATCACTGGCGGCGCCGTTGGAGAGGCGACTCGGTCAAATTGCGGGCGTCAATGAGATGACGTCCATCAGTACGTTGGGCGGCACGTCGATCACGTTGCAATTTGATTTGAATCGAACGGTTGATCGCGCGGCGCGTGATGTGCAGGCCGCCATCAATGCG
>JAICXV010000681.1 GCA_025934545.1 Verrucomicrobiia bacterium | reverse complement strand
GAGGGAGCAAAGGTGACCGCGGTTTGGCAAAAAATTTGATCACGCGTCACTCAGACAGCATTTCTTCTTTAGCATTCCGGCGCAAAAGTTTAAGGTTTGCGCCATGCGTTTCGCTGTCCCTGTCCTGTTTTTTGCGCTGCTGATTCCCGCTTTCGCTCAAGGTGTTGATCCCATCACCCAGGAGGAATCGTGGCGCGATGAGCGTTGGAACAAATCGGACGTCGGGCAGTTCATGTCATCGAGCATCGAACAAGGGAATGTGACCATCCGAAAGGCTCTTTCCATTAAAGTCGGCGCGCACAATGAAGCTGCGGTTTGCTACGATACGACCAACGCGACTTTCCGATTTGCGTGGACCGGCAAATTCCTGAACTACGACGCGGCGCGTTATGGCGTGTTGCACCCGCCCAAGATCGCGGGCTCGCTCGCCTACGCCATGCCGCAATCGGACCTTTGGAATTCTCCGTCGCGGTACCTTGGTCTGTCCGTCAGCGGCAATCGCGTGATTTTGTCCTGCGAAGTCCTTTCCAACAGAGTGTTGGAATCGCCTTGGTTTGAAACGAATGGCAATGCGTCGGCGTTCACACGCACATTCCAAATTGATTCCACTGTTAAACCATTGACCTTGATTGTGGCCACTGTCCCGACGAACAGCCGTCCCCTGCTCCGCGTTGTCGACGGTCTTCAGATTGCCTCTTATGACGAGGGAGGAAAAATTTTCGCTGCGGCGATTCGAGGCGATGCGTCGACGCAAATCGAAATAAGGGATAATCATTTGGTTGCGACATTTGGCGCACACGCGGGTCAGCAGCATGCAAAGCTGTTTTTTACCACGACTGATTCGGCCGGCCTCGACGCGTTTGCGACGCTGGCCAAAGCATCCGCTGTTGAAGATTTGACTGAACTGAGCAAGCCCGGTCGACCACATTGGCCAAGCATCGTGACTACGGGAGAAATTGGAGCAGACAACGAACCGTATGTCGTCGACACAATCACGGTTCCTTACACCAACCAGGAAAATGCGTTGATGTTTTTGACCGGCGTCGATTTTTTCGACAATGGCGATGCCGCAGTTTGCACGGTGCACGGCGATGTTTGGACGGTTAGCGGTATCGATGACAAATTGCAAAAGCTCACCTGGCGCCGCTATGCCACCGGTCTCTACCAGGCGCTCGGAATCAAAATCGTCAAAAACGAAGTTTACGTTCTGGGTCGCGATCGCATCACGCATTTGCGCGATCTCAACAACGATGGCGAAGCCGATTCGTATGAGAGCTTTTACAACGGAATTCAAACGTTAGCCGAACGTCATAAGTTTGTGGCGTGCCTGGAAACGGATTCGCACGGCAATTTTTATTACGTCGATGAGTTTGCGTTGCATCGCGTCAGTCCCGACGGCCGCACTGGCACTGAGGTCGCCAGCGGTTTCCGAAATCCCAACGGCATGGCGATTAGTCCGACCGATGTTATCACCGTTTCGCCGCAACAAGGTAATTGGACGCCGTCGTCGGTGATTTGCGAAGTGAAACAAGAGGGTTGGTACGGATTCGGCGGCCCGAAAACGACAGCCGAACGGCCGTTGGGCTACGACGTGCCGCTGTGCTGGATTCCTCATGACATCGATAATTCCAGCGGTGGCCAGGTCTGGGTAACGAGTGACAAATGGGGACCACTTCAAAACCAATTGCTTCATCTCTCTTACGGCAAGTGCGACATGATGCTTGTCCTGCGCGAAGTCGTCAATGGCGTGGCGCAAGGTGGCGTCGTCGAAATGAAACCGCACTTTCTTTCCGGCGTGATGCGCGGGACGTTCCGCAAGCAGGATGGACAGTTATACGTTGTTGGTTCGCTCGGATGGTCGACGAGCGCCACGAAAGACGGTTGCTTCCAACGCGTCCGTTACACGGGCAAAAAAGTTTACATGCCGACGGCGTTGCACGCTTACAGTAACGGGTTGGAACTGCTGTTCACCGAACCGCTGGACAAATCGACGGCGGAAGACACCGGCAGCTATTCGATCGAACAATGGACTTACCGCTACGGAAAGCATTACGGTTCGAAAGATTTTCTGCCCGACGATCCAAAAAAAGAAGGCCATGAAACGCTCAATATCACCGCCGCGAAACTTTTACCGGACGGCCATTCCGTGTTCCTGCAACTCGACAAGCTCAAGCCGGTGATGCAGATGCAGATTAAATTTAATGTGGATGCGGCAGACGGGAAGGCGGTGCGAGGGGCGATTTATAACACGATTAACAAGCTCGCCGCATCGAAG